>JAFYFO010000380.1 GCA_017543725.1 Eubacterium sp. | reverse complement strand
TTTGAAGCGGACGCCGACTTTATAATATGCTTTGCAATTTTTGCAATAATATACCGCCCTGAAAAACTGATTATAATATTTCCAATCCTGAACAACGCTGCACTTTCTGCCGCATTTTTCGCAGTTGTAGTTAAACATTGTTTTGTCAACTATCGGATTGTCTATGTTGCTGATAATTTTTGCTTTATAAAAAAGTTTTTCATAAAACTCTTTTGAACATTCGGAAGTATAGTTTTCAAAAACGGTTTTATTGTAAATGCGACGAAGTATTTCCGCGGTAAGCATACTGTCATCGAGCGCTCTGTGAAAATTGTAACTGTCAGCGTCAATGCCGAGATGTTCAGCCGCAATATGCAAACCCGTCTGCATCTGCTGACCGGAACCGGATATTTTCTGGTAACATTTCTGCAAATCGCAGTAGTTGTCAATGAACGGTATTATATCTATTCCGTTGAGATATCTGAAATTGTCCGTGAGAACTCTGATGTCACTGTCGCCCCAGGTGAAAAATGTGTTTTCTTCTTTTCCGAGCCATTTGCGGAAATCCGAAAAGGTTTTAGTAAACAGTTCACCGGAACGGACATCTTCGTTTGTGATGTTTGTAAGCCTTTTGACGCTGCTTCTGAGTTTCTTCCCGACCTGGGATTTTATAACCTGTGAATATGTGTCAATTTCATTGAGTTCTTTATCAAGCATAACAGCGCCGATTTCAATTATTTCATTGAAAAAGCCTTTTTTCTTTCTGGAATAAGTATTATTCCATTCAAGGTCCATTATTATAAACCGCATCCGAACATCCTTTACAGTTTTATGTAATTGATTTTACTACAATATATTGTTGTTTTCAAGTTTTTATTACATATTTATTGTTATATATTTAATATTGATTTTTTTGATGTCGGATAGTATTATAAGAATAGTTTTTAAATGGAGGTTTGTGATGAGCAGCTGCAAACCCGTAAAACTTGAATACAACAGAGTGTGGCGTTTGTATTTCGGCGGTAAGCTTCTTGATGAATTCAGAGGCGATTCCGGGTCAGACGGCAATTTTCCCGAGGACTGGCTTGCTTCCGTTGTCACAGCCAACAATCCCGACAGAGAAAATAAACCCGAAAACGAAGGATTAAGTAAAGCCGAAAACGGCGAATACCTGCGTGATATAATTGAATCGGCGCCTGAAATGTATCTCGGAAAAGAACATATTGAAAAACACGGTTGCAATTTCGGTGTTCTGACAAAATTTCTTGACTCCGCCGAGCGCCTTCCCGCACAGGTTCATCCTGACAAAAACGCCGCAAGGAATCTGTTTCATTCTGAATTCGGAAAAACAGAGGCCTGGTATATTCTCGGCGGAAGAGAAATAAACGGCGAAAAGCCTTATATTCTTCTCGGCTTTAAAGAAGATGTTACAAAAGAAAGGTTGAAAAATCTTTTTGATAAGCAGGACATTCCGGCAATGTCTGCGCTGATGAACAAAATCCCTGTAAACACCGGCGATGTTTTTCTTATTGAAGGCGGTACTCCGCACGCAATAGGCCCCGGCTGTTTTCTGATTGAGATACAGGAACCTACCGATTACACAATAAGCCTTGAAAAGTGTAACACACTCGGCGAAAAGATGCCTGATTTTCTTTGCCATATGGGACTGGGCTTCGATAAAATGTTTGACTGTTTCAACTATATCAGATATTCTTTTGATGAAATATCAGCCAGATATAAAATCAAGCCGAGAATTATTGAATCTGAAAGCTCCTATATTCTTACTGAATTAATCGGTTATCATAACACACCTTGTTTTTCATTGAGAAAACTCGATATAAAAAGCGATTTTCAATATGATTTCAAAGAATTCGGACCGTCCGCTATGGTATGTATTGACGGCGAAGGATATATTGACAATATAAAAATAAAAAAAGGCGAAAGTCTGTTTATGCCCGCTTGTTTAAACGGCGTGAGTTTCCGGACTGAAAACGGAATATCGCTGATTCAATGTCTTCCGCCTTGCTGAACCGGAACTGAAAATATGGCTGATAAAATCACAAGAAAAAAATACATAATACTATTCATAACGCTTTGCAGCGCAGTATATTTCATAAGTTATCTTACAAGAAAAAACTATGATGCGGCGCTTGTTGAAATTTATACTTCCCTTAAAATTTCCAAAACCCTTGCCGGTCTTGCAAGCACTGGCGCGGTTATGACCTACGGAGCAGGTCAGCTGTTGAGCGGTGTTCTCGGCGACAAGTTCAAGGCAAAGTATATTATCGTTACTGGCCTTGTCACTACCGCGGTCTGCAATTTCGCAATCCCTGTTGTGAGCAACAACATTTATATGATGATTGCCGTCTGGTGCGTAAACGGACTGGCGCAGGCAATGATGTGGCCGCCGATTGTCAGGATAATGAGCGATCTGCTTGATAATGACAATTACAAAAAAGCCGTTCTTTATGTAACAATCGCAAGCTCGCTTTCAACAATAACCGTTTATATTCTTGTTCCTTTGTGCATCAGATTTTCAAAATGGCAGACCGCGTTTTTCATAAGCAGCGCGGCGGCGGTTATTATCTGTCTGATATGGATAATCGGAATCGGTTTTTTTGAAAAATGTGTTGATCCGAAAAAGACCGAAAGTAACGAACTTCCCGTAAAAAAAGAAGCTCTGAAGCTTGATAAAAAATACATTTTTATCACCGGTCTTATACCTATCGCCGTCGGAATAATACTTCAAGGCACTTTGCGCGACGGGGTTACAACCTGGATGCCTTCGATTATTTCGGAAACATATAACCTCGAAACATCGGTCTCAATTCTTTCAACCGTCGCGTTACCGCTGCTTGCGATATTCAGTTCAACAGCCGCTTCGGCTATTCAGCGTAAGCTTAAAAATGAAGTCTCAAGCGCAGCTCTTTTATATATTGTTTCATTTGTAAGCGCTGTAATTCTTACTATTTTCAGCAAAACAAATGTAGTTTTGTCAATCGGACTTATGGCGATAATCACCGCCTGTATGCACGGAATAAATCTTATGCTCGTGTGCGAGGTTCCGAACTATTTTTCAAAATTCAACAAGGTTTCCACCGTATCGGGAATTCTGAATTCATTTACCTATATCGGCAGCGCCATTTCAATTTACGCAATAGCGGCCATTGCCGAGAAATTCAATGACTGGAAAATCAATTTCATTATCTGGTCAATAATCAGCGCGCTCGGTTTTTTGTGCTGTTTCGCGGCATACGGCAAATGGAAAAAATTCAGGAATTCATCAATTCAGGAAAATTAAAATATATTTATTTCGGAGGATAATATGACAAGATACGAATCGGCTAAAGAAATTTACGCTTCATACGGTATTGATACCGAAAACGCAGTCAACACCCTTCAGAATGTCACCGTAAGCATACACTGCTGGCAGGGAGACGA
>JAFYFO010000379.1 GCA_017543725.1 Eubacterium sp. | reverse complement strand
CGCTTGCGCGAGTAACCGCAATTTTCCATTCTCCATTTTCAATTTTCAATTATAAGTTGATATCCAATTCTATCGGGCAGTGGTCTGAGCCCATAATATCGGTATGTATTTTAGCGTCAATGAGTTTATCATCGAGCGATTTTGAAGTTATGAAATAATCAATTCTCCAACCTGCGTTTTTTTCGCGGGATTTAAACATATAACTCCACCAGGAATAAACAGCCTCTTTTTCGGGATAGAAATATCTGAAAGTATCCGTAAAGCCGCTGTTTAAAACATTGCTCATTTTTTCTCTTTCATCATCCGTGAAACCTGCGTTCATATGATTTGTTTTCGGATTTTTTAAATCTATTTCCTTATGCGCAACATTCAAATCTCCGCAATAGATAACGGGCTTTTTCTCATCAAGGGATTTAATGTATTCAAGAAAATCATCCTCCCAGACCTTTCTGTAATCAAGCCTCAGAAGTTCTCTTTTTGAATTCGGAACATAAACCGTTATGAAATAAAAGTCCTCAAATTCAAGAGTTATAAGCCTTCCCTCTTTATCGTGCTCCTCAATGCCCATTCCGTAGGTTACTTCAAGCGGCTCTTTTTTTGTGAAAATCGCAGTTCCCGAATAGCCTTTTTTCTGGGCATAGTTCCAATAAGCAAAATATCCCTCGGGCGCAAAAACTGCGGGTCCGTCATTCAGTTTTGTTTCCTGAAGGCAGAAGATATCCGCATCAACATCATTGAAAAAATCCGCAAAGCCCTTTGTTATGCAGGCTCTGAGACCGTTAACATTCCATGAAACAAATTTCATTAAAATCACCTCTGACATTGATTATAGCAGTTTAATGTGGTAAAATCAAATAAAAAAGGGGGAACGAATATGAAATTGAATAATAAACTTAATAATCTGAATTCATACCCCTTCCATATGCCCGGACATAAAAGAAATAAGGCTTTCGGAATTACAGGCAGTGAAATTGATATAACCGAAATTGAGGGCTTTGATAACCTCCATAACGCAAAGGGCGTTTTGCTTGATATTGAAAACAGGCTTTCTGCGCTTTATAAGAGCGAAAAATCCTTTATGCTTGTCGGCGGCTCAACGCTTGGCATTCTTTCTTCAATCTTTGCCGTTTGCAATGAAAACGATAAAATCATTATTGCAAGAAACTGCCATAAAAGCGTTTTCAACGCCTGTATGCTGAGAAAACTCAGAGTTATTTATATCGAGCCTGAGTTTGACGAAGAAAACGGCTTTTATAAGCGCATTTCTCAAAGTTCGGTTGATAAAACAATCGCAAAGCATCCCGATGCAAAAGCGCTTGTTATAACCTCGCCGACATATGAAGGGTTTGTTTCAAATATAAAGTCCCCCGTTTTGCTGATAATCGACGCCGCTCACGGAGCGCATTTCGGGCTTGGCAAATTTTCCCATTATCCAAAGGGTGACATAGTTGTTTCAAGCCTTCATAAAACGCTTCCCGCTTTAACTCAGACGGCGGTTTTAAATGTTTATAATGAGAAATACATTTCAAGGACAAAACTCTTTCTTGATATATTTGAAACAAGTTCACCGAGTTACATTCTGATGAACTCAGTTGATTTATGCCTTGATTATATCGAAAACAACAGTTTTGATAAATACTGCGATTTACTTTCGGATTTTCATTCTGCAAAGCCTGAAAATCTTGAAATCATAAAGACGGACGATAAAAGCAGAATCATTGTTTCCTGTTCAAATGCCGATATAAACGGCAACGAACTTGCCGATATTCTCAGAAAGAAATACAATATTGAGGTTGAGGGAGCAAGCAAGACTTATGATATTTTAATCAGCACCGTTGCGGATGATAAAAAAGCGCTCGATACGCTGAAAAACGCCCTGATTGAAATTGACCGTGGGCTTAAACAGGTAAAGGCAATTCCGATTCT
>JAFYFO010000378.1 GCA_017543725.1 Eubacterium sp. | reverse complement strand
CGCGGAACTCGCCCGATTCCAACGCGGACTCCATGCGGTTTTCGATTTCCGCCTTGATCATATAATTGGAACGCACGGTATCATCGTAGAAGTTGCAAATGCGGTTGATATCCCCGTAACCGTTAAAATCCGCGCAGGGTGGGATGAAGAGAGCATAAACGCTCCCCATATGGCTGAACTTATGGAAAAAGCGGGCGCCGCGGCTGTTGCAGTTCACGCAAGAACGAGAACGCAGATGTACAGCGGAAAGCCCGACCTTGATTTAATAAAAAGAGTTAAAGAAAGCGTTTCAATTCCCGTTATCGGCAACGGCGATATAACCGACGAGCAAAGCGCCGCGATTATGCTTGAAAAAACAGGATGCGACGCACTTATGATAGGGCGCGGAGCGCTGGGCAATCCCTGGATTTTTCAGAGGATAAACGCATATCTCAGCGAATGCAGACTTATTCCCGAGCCCTCAATAACGCAGAAAATGGCGGTTATGCTCGGTCATATCTCAAAAATCATTGAATACAAGGGCGAATACACCGCTATGAGGGAAGCGCGCCACCACGCCGCATACTACACAAAAGGGCTGAGGGGCGGAGCGGCGCTCAGAAAAGAAATCTGCTCATTTGAACATTTTGAGCAACTTGAAGAAATGGCGTTCAGAATAGTAAAGGAAAACGAATAATGAGGCTGAATATTGTTTTAATCGAACCCGAAATACCGCAAAACACCGGAAATATTGCGCGAACCTGCGCCGCAACGGGCGCAAGGCTCCACCTTGTCGGACCGATGGGATTTCATATAACCGATAAGCAGGTTAAGCGCGCTGGGCTGGATTACTGGGATAAACTTGATATAACCTATTATGATTCAACTGATGAATTTTTTGAAAAAAACAAGGGCGGCAGTTTCTGGTATTTCACAACAAAGGCTGAACAGGCACATTCCGATGTTGATTATCCCGATAACTGCTATCTTGTTTTCGGAAAAGAAACAAAGGGACTTCCCGAGCCGCTTCTCAAGGAAAACCACGATTTCTGCGTTCGCCTTCCAATGAGGGGAATTATCAGAAGTCTTAATCTTTCAAACGCCGTTGCGATTGGAACTTATGAAGTTTTGCGCCAGTGGAACTATCCCGAACTTTCCTCAAAGGGGCAACTTCACACAATGGAGTGGTAAACACTTTAATAGTGACAAATCAATTAATATGTTATATAATATATTTAATAAAGGAAAGGAGTTTAAATTTATGAAAAAAACATTATCAATTATTCTTGCCGTTTTAATGCTTATCAGCGTTCTTCCGATGAGCGTTTCTGCTGCCGAAAAGCCAAACAGAAGTGATTCGGAACTATCTGTTTACGACGGCAAGGCAAAGAAAACCCATTATCTTTATGATGAACTCGGAACTCATAAGAGCAAAATCAGCGGACTGAGTTATTCGCTCAGTTCAAACACCCTGACAATCAGCAGCGTTAAAAACGATAAACTCAGAATAGACGCAAGCGAAATGGGAAGCAAGTTCAAAATCAAAGTCATCGGCTCCTGCGAAATCGCAAGGCTCAATGTTTTATTCGGCGGCTTGACGATAACGGGAAGCGGAACGCTGACAATCAACGAAAAAAAGAAAAACGACTACGCAATTATGGGCGACAGTCTCAATCCTTTCACCGTTGATAAAAATGTTTCTCTCAAACTCTACGCAAAGAAATATGTTCTTCATTTAACATATTGCAAAAAGAAAATTTTCAGTTTTAAAAACGGCGATAAACCTTCAATAAAATCAACTCCCGAATACTGCAAGGAACTCTACGGCTATGTTGATTCGCAGGAAAGTTCGGGCTACAACACCGTTTATGAAACTTCAACCCCCGGCGTTACCTACGGCGCGCACAAAACCTATGTTGACAATGTTGAAAGTTTCGATGTTTATAAATATCTTTACAGCGAAACGCTCGATAAGTATTTCAGGGATGAATATTCAAGCGAGCCCGAAGCAGAGGGAACATATGAAGACCTGCAACTTTACGGATACACAATTCAGAAGGATAAAAACGAGCAATATGTTGAAAACGGCTTCAATGAAACCCACTATATCAATCTGAAATGCGCAGTTGATTCAAAGGGCAAAGAGTATGTTTTCGACAGCAGCAAGAATGTTTATGAAATAATCGAAATTCCCGAACTCTACAACCACTACCATGTCTGGGAAGACGAAGGGGCGCACGAATACCTTCCCTACGGCATTTCAACAGTTTATTATTTCAAAAAAACCTCGGCGGTTAAATACGAGGATTTGAAGAAGGTTTACAACACCGATATTGATTCCTACACCCATTCAATCAAGAAAACAAGCCTTGTTATAGTCGGCAAGCCAAAGAGCGCCAAACTCAGCAAGGTTTCCGCACTGAGAGGCGGTTTCAAAGCAAGTTGGAAAAAGGTTTCTTCAATCAGCGGTTATCAGATTCAGTACGCAACAAACAGCAAATTCACAAAAGGCAAGAAAACAATCAAGGTTTCAAAGTCTTCAACTTCAAAATCCGTCGGCAAACTAAAGAGGCATAAAACATATTATGCCAGAATCAGAACATATAAAACCGTCGGCGGTAAAACGAAGTATTCCTCATGGTCGGGATATAAAAAGGTTAAAACCAATTAAACAGGCAAAGGCAAGGAGAAGAAAGGCAACCGATGCAAACGCCGATTAAAACAACCTGAAAACACGATTAAAACGAATATTACAAAAGGCAGACGATTTTTGTTGTCGTCTGCCTTAATTATTCCATACTTTTCTTGAAAGTATTTCGCGCGATATTATACATAATCAAACAATTGTTATATATTATCACTAATTTTATAAGTTAGCGTTGATAATCTATTGTAAGTTTTCAACAAATGTGATATAATAATTTGAAAATTATGTTGAAAGCGGTCGTGATGATATGAATAATGCAATAAAAAGAAGCACTTGCTGCGAAAACGGCATAAATCCGAAGGCGGTTTATGATTTTATTGAGCGCTCCGAAAGAGAAAATCTCGGAATAAACTCCTTTATGCTGATAAAAAATCAGTGCGTTGTTGCCGAAGGCTGCCATCCCCCGTATGATAAAAACACAACGCACATCCTCTATTCCATATCAAAATCAATAACCGCGACAGCGCTTGGATTCGCCATTGATGAAGGAAAGATTTCCCTGGAGGATTCAATTAGCAAATTTTTCCCCGAATATGATAAACTCGGGCTGAACAAAAAAGTCACTGTTCGCCATCTTGTTACGATGACTGCGGGCAAAATGATTGGAATGGCAAAATCCCGCCATCTCAAAGACTGGGTTAAAATCTTTTTCGACGCGCCGTTTTTTGCAAAACCCGGAAAAACATTTATGTATGTCAACGATAATTTCTATATGCTTTCAGCCATTATCAGCAAGGTTTACGGAAAAACGCTTATAGATTTTCTCAATCCGCGTCTGTTTGAGCCTCTCGGAATAAAAAAGCCCGTTTGGGAAACGGGAATACACGGATACGCCGCAGGCGGCTGGGGGCTTTATTTAACAACCGAAGATTTGGCAAAGATAATGCTTTGCTATTCAAACGGCGGAATATATTACGGAAAGCGCGTTATCCCCGCCGATTGGATTAAGCAGGCAACCGCTTATCAGGTTCCAACCGTTAAAAATGGTCAGCCGGATGTAACAAAAGGTTATGGCTACGGTTTCTGGCGAACATCAATTCCAAATGCATACCGCGCATATGGCTTGTTCGGTCAGATGGGCTATGTTTTTGAGGATAAAGACACTGTTCTTGTTATAAACGCCGCCGTTTCAAAAGACGAACTTCTTTCAAGAGCCGTCAGCGATTTGGCAAAAAATCTTTGGACCGAGCCCGAAAAAGAATATGAGAGCAAACTCAAAGAATTGCTGAGTTCTCTTCCCGATAAGGATTATCTTCCTCAGACCGAGAGAAACGCCGAACTTGAAAAACGCTTTAACCAAAAAGCGCTCTACACAAGGTCGAGCGCCTTTGCCTCAATGCTCAATGTTACCGTTTCAACAGTTTTCAACGAATTTGTCGGCAGAACGGACAGATTTATATTCAATTTGAAAAACGATAACGAACTCTATTTGGTCTGGAAAGAGGGAAGTTTTGTTAACGAGATAAAACTCGGTATGGACGGCGCATATGAAAAGAGCGATATTTCCTTTGGTGATATCACTTTCACAGCCTGCACAAAGGCATCCTGGACAACCAAAACCGTTCTTCGTGTTCTGGTCAGACTGGAAGAAACCTGCCAGGTCCGCCAACTTGATTTTGATTTCACGGATGAAAAACATATTGTTGTCAGAAACAGTTCTTTCCCCGATTTGCCCACTCTGGCAGTGCATTATGTTGATTTCTCGGGCTTCCCGCTTCCGTACGGGCTTGAAAAACTGCTTAAAAAATATATTGCGCCCGCCATTCTCCTCCTCGGCGAACCCGATTATAAAATCAAATAGAATATAATAACAGAACGGCTGAGCAAGGCTTGGCCGTTCTTCATTTTTCAAGTTTTATTTCATTTATAAACGGCGCTAAACCGTCTGTATTTTGCAATTAATGCGCTATATTTTTATATATTGTTTCAATTTTTGCTATAATTGAAATAAGATTTAAATAATTTTGCTTTACTTTTCATTTTTTTGTGATATAATACTAACAAGAGGTGGAGTTATGGATTATCAATCTTTACTAAAACTGAGTTACAAAGACCAAGCCGAATATAAAAACACCTATGGCGCTCGTTTTAATAACGAGTGTGCAACCGTTATAGATTTTGATATCGGAGAAAACAAGGCATTTTATCTGAACAATCAGGAAATCCTGCTTCTTATCACGAAAATAATGGCTGTTGATAAGGAATTGAGTGAAAAGGCAAAGCAACTGCCTGATATTGCCCTTGAACGCTTCACAAAGCAGGCGCTTGTTGACGAAATAAAGCAGACCAACGATATTGAAAATGTCTATTCAACAAGAAAAGAAATCAAAGAAACATTTAAGCGCATTGAGCGCGGAGAGGAAAAAGGCAGATTCAACGGACTTGTCGGCAAATACTATAAATTTCAAAAGGGCGAGCAGATTTCTCTTGAGTCCTGTGAGGATATCAGGAAGTTATATGATGAGATTGTTCTCCCCGAGGTTGTTGAGGAAGATAAAGACAATGCTCCCGACGGGCTGATATTCCGCAAGGAACCGGTAAATATTCATACATCGACCGGCAAAATCATTCATTCAGGAATGTATCCCGAGGGCAAAATCATTAATGCTATGACAAACGCCCTGAAGATTTTGAATGATGGCAGCATTAATTATCTCATCGCCGCCGCGGTGTTTCATTATTTGTTTGCCTATATTCATCCGTTTTACGACGGCAACGGACGATGCGACAGGTTTATAAGCAGTTATGTTATTTCACAAAATCTAAATCATTTGGTTGCATATAGGTTTTCATATATAATCAAAAAACACCAGCCGCAATACTACAAAATGTTTTCAGATACCAACGATATGAGGAACAAGGGCGATTTGACTCCGTTTATCATTCAGTTTCTGGAATTCATTTTAGAGGTTGAGAAAGAACTTGTTGAAGATACCGAAAACAAAATACTTGATTTGAATTTCTACAGTAAAAAACTTGAGAACTTTAACCTCAGCAAAACAGCAAAACATATTGCCAATGTACTTTTACAAAATTCACTTTTTGACGACGAGGGATTATCTGTTAAACAGATTTGTGACATTGAACATAAAGCATACAATACTGTTGCAAAAGAACTCCTTTCACTCGATGAATTCCATATTATCAAGCATATGCAAGTCGGCAACAAAAAAGTTTTTGATATTGACCTTAACCGATTAATAAGAGAATAAAAAACAAAGAGCAGAATTATTGAGAGAAATACTAAAGGGGCAGGCTTCAAAGCCTGCCCCTTTAAATCAGCCATTTTAAACCGTGTTCGGATTTGTTTCGCTCTGCCTACGCGTGAAAGTAAAAATGCGAAATTTCAGTTTTATCAATATTCCGTCAGGCAATCGGTTGTTATGTACTTAACGCCCAAATCAACAACTCTTTGCATTTTTTCGGGATAGTCGCAAGCCCAGACTCCGAGTTCAATATTCTTTTCCGTGCATTTTTTAATCATTTCGCAATCGTTTTTATAATTCTTATCAAGGTCAACATCAAAATCAATTCCGCAATCTCCGATATCGAGAGCAAAATCAATATCGCTGTCTTTGATATCGTCAACAACAAGAAAAATTTTTGCGTCGGGCTTGAGTTCCCTGATTTTTCTCAGGCTCGGCATCTGGAAGGATATGAATATCGGTTCGATATCAAAACTATCCGTTAATTTAATTATTTCATCAAAATATTCAAGATTGTTTTTGCCCTTGAGTTCAATAACCGCCTTCATTCTGTATTTCTCACAGCAGGCAAGATAATCTTCAAACTTGCAGATTTTAAGATTCGGATATTTTTCGATATTGTGGCCGTTATTATAATCGTATTTAATGAGTTCGCTGTATTTCGACTTTTCAATATTTTTTGTTGCATTCATCATTCTTGTGGTAATCGGGTCGTGGTGAGTTACCCAAACGCCGTCAAGAGTTCTGTATATATCGCACTCTGCGCCCCAAAACGCCGCTTTCCCCGCTTCTTCGTATGCGGGCAGGGTGTTTTCGGGAGCGATTGCCCTGAAGCCTCTGTGGGCAACGAGTTTTGTTTCGTCTTTCATAATTTTTGAAACAGCGGCAAGTTTGTATTCTTCGGGTTTGTAAAACTTATAAAATGCGATTCCGCCGATTGTCAGACCCGCTGCAACGCCTGCCGATATTGCTATTTTGATAATGCTTTCCTTTTTCATTTTTAATTCTCTTCTTTTTCAAATTTTATTTTCTGTGTTTTAATTTCTTCAAAAACATTGTTTTCCGTCCAGCGTCCGTTAACGCCCTTTGCCCTGCATCCTAAAATGAAATGCAGTTTTGCAATTCCGAAATCAATGCTCTGGTCTGAATAGGGCTCTTCAACTCTTGCGCTGATAACGCCTTTTTCATAACTGAATTTAACAGGGCGCCTGTTCACCGCCGAAGGACCCATCTCAACAAGTTTCATCGCATAGGCATAAACATCGCTGAGTTTTTCATCGCAAACCTCAAACATATCCTGATAGGATTTGTTTTTCTTGTGCGTTGCTTTAAACATTGTTTTTTCAACCGCGTTTTCGCGCTCCTTCGGATATCCGATTGCAATAACGCAGTAGAGGCGCTCGTTTCTCGGAAGGCGGGTCATTTCATAAACCTTGTTTTCATTAAAAGTTCCCGAAACCCAGCAGGTTCCCAAACCGTGATAAACGCACTGAAGAACAATGCTTTCGCCGTAGTAGCCCGCTTCTTCCATTGCTTTCTGGGAATCGGGACCGCAAACGGCAATCATTGAAAACTTTCCCTGAAATATCCGAAACGCAGGAGTTGCGTCGTCTATAAAAATGAAATCAAGGTTTGTTGAAGCGTTAACCGCGTCAACCATCTCGCGAATAACGCTTTTTGTTTCTTCATCAAGATGGCGGTTTTTATACGCTCTTCTTGAATGGCGCATTTCAATCGCTTTTATATATTCCTGATTGGTCATAATAAATTCCTTAATAAACAATTAATTGTTTGAGCGAAGCGAGTAACCAAAATTCGTAATCTCGACCAACGGTTCCCAAAATTTGTTTTCGTCTTGGAGCGCCGACAAATTTTGACCGTTCGGCAGTTCTTTTTGTTCGCTTCATCTGCCACCGGCAGCGCTCGCAAACGAACCATCACTCGTAATTCGTAATTAATCAAATTATACCACATTCAGTATTCAAATTCCACCCCGTATTTTCTTATCCAGACATAAATCTGCAAAATATATGCCAAAACCTGGGGAGTTCGCATAAGTTGACCGTACCACGGCTCGCTCATTGATTCCGGATTTCTCATCAGTTCCCTAATCGCCTGTGCGTTAATCATTTCATAAAGCGGGCAGGTTTTATCGCTGATTGCGTATTCCGTCATTTTGCAGACTTCGCTCATATAAATGGGATTGAAGGTTTTAGGATAGGGGCTTTTCTTGCGCCAGGTTATAATCTCGGGAAGTTCGTTTTCAAAGGCTTTGCGGAGTATTCCTTTTTCTCTGCCGCCGAAGGATTTTATGCTCCACGGCATATTATAGGCGTATTCAACAATGCGCCAGTCGCAGAACGGAACGCGCACTTCAAGCGAAGATTCCATACTCATAACATCTTTTCTGACAAGAAGAGTTTGCATAAACCAGTCAAGATTTAAAACAAACATTTCCCTCATTCTTGCTTCAAGCGGCGAATCGGTGCTGAGTTTATCCGCTCTTTTAATTGTTTCAAGATATGCGTTGTGGGAATATTCCTCACCTTCGGGAAGAAAACCGTCTTTGAGAATACTTCTGCGAACATCAACGGTTCTTGACCACGGAAAAGTTTCTTCAAAAAGGATTTCGCTTCTGTGATACCAGGGATATCCGCCGAAAATCTCATCCGCACATTCACCTGAAAGAGCAACGGTATGGCTTTTCTTAACCTCTTTGCAGAATAAAAGCAAGCTTGAATCAACATCGCAGAATCCGGGGCTGTTTCGCGCAATTGCCGCGTCAATCAGCGCGTCTGCAACGGCAGTGTTGTTTAAAACAATGTTGTGGTGTTCGCTGCCGATATAATCCGAGATAAGATTGATGTAATCAGAATCCTTATTCGGCTGAAAACGGCTGGATTCAAAATATTTATCGTTATCATCATAATCAACCGAATATGTGTGCAGCACCGTGCCGTTTTCTTTAAAATAATCCGAAGCAACCGAGGAAATAATTGAGGAATCAAGCCCGCCGCTGAGGAAGGTGCAAAGCGGAGCGTCTGAAACAAGTTGGCGGCGTATCGCGTCGGTAACAAGAAAATGCGTTTTTTCCTGGGCTGTTGTTTCAGTGTCGAAAAACGGCTCGGCGCGCAGTTTCCAATATGTTTTAATCTCTGATTTCCCGTTTCGGTAAAACATATATGATGCAGGAGGCAGTTCTTTTATATCACGAAAAACCGTTTTTCCTATTGTTTTCGCAGGACCGAGCATAAATATTTCATTCAGCCCCTCCCTGCTGCAAACAGGTTCAACCCCGTCAACATATAAAAGGCTCTCCATTCTTGAAGCAAATGCAAAAGTTTTTGAATTATGAGAATAGTAAAGCGGCTTAACGCCGATTCTGTCCCTGCACAAAAAGAGCGAATTATCGTTTTTGTTATAAATTCCGTATGCAAAAATTCCGTTGAATTTCTCTGCGCTTCTCTCCTGCCACATATGAAACGCTTTTAAAACAACCTCCGTATCGCAATCGGTTTCAAACTGATATCCGAGATTTTCAAGTTCGCGGCGCACTTCCAAAGTGTTATAGAGTTCGCCGTTATAAACAATCGTATACGCTCCGAAACTCATTGGCTGCGCTCCGCGCTTAACATCTATAACCGCAAGCCTGCGATGAATCAACGCTGCCGATTTTTCAACAAATTCTCCCCTTGAATCGGGACCCCTCATCCTGAGCGAATTGCTGATTTTCCATAAACTTTCCTTTTCATCTCTCAAATCAATGCTGTCGCTGAGTATTCCTGCTATTCCGCACATAATAATTCCCATAGCCTTTCTGCCCGAATAATTATTGAATCCTCACAATTATCGACCTTGCAGGGCAGACAAGGCGTATAGTGGGAATTCTGCCATCTCAAAATTATGCCAAAGCAAATTTTGAGGGCAACACGATTATAAAGCCGTGTTTGCAAAACACAGTTTTATCACCTCAGGATTATCATATGCAAAAAAATAATAATTGCACTCTTTTTCAAACTTTTTCAAAAAAGTATTGACTATTCGCTGTTCTTATGATATATTATTTAAGCGTTAAAAACACGCTGGTGTAGCTCAGTTGGTAGAGCAGCTGATTTGTAATCAGCAGGTCAGGGGTTCGAGTCCGTTCACCAGCTCCATAAAATGGAAGAGTTCCCGAGTGGCCAAAGGGAGCAGACTGTAAATCTGCCGTCAACGACTTCGGTGGTTCGAATCCACCCTCTTCCACCAAAAATACCGCACAGGCTTCTGCCTGTTCGGTATTTTTCTATGATAGGCAGATT
>JAFYFO010000377.1 GCA_017543725.1 Eubacterium sp. | reverse complement strand
CACTGCAAAAATCAAAAAGCAGGCAACCCAGACAAGCGGTTATCAGATTCAGTATGCAACAAACAGCAAGTTTTCAAAGAATAAGAAAACCGTAACCGTTAAAGGAAATAAAAACACAAGCAAAACGGTTTCCGGACTCAAAGGCGGCAAAAAATACTATGTCCGCGTTCGCACATATAAAACGGTTAACGGCAAGAAATACTATTCTTCCTGGAGCAAGGCGAAAACAGTTACAACTAAAAGATAAGAAAAGCGGCTGATGCCGCTTTTCTTATCTTTTAAGGGGTTAGGGATTAGGTGTTAGGTGTTAGGTTGTTGGTGCTGCGCACGGCAATTATTTAATCGGAGCAAAGCGACCTACACCTGACACCTGAAACCTGACACCTGACCCCTGATTTAAAATTTTATGAATTTTAATATAAACTATTGAAATTTCGGCGGAAATTGATATAATTAAACTGATAAAAAAGGCTTTGGCTTTTTTTAGGGTTTTTAAACAGATTAATAATTTTAAGGAGATAAATTATGCAAACAAATTTAACTAAAAATCCGTCCCTCCTTGCATGGCTTGATGAAAAAGTTGATTTCTTAAAGCCCGCTCAGATTATCTGGATTGACGGCTCCGAAAAACAACTCGACGCTCTCAGAGCAGAGGCTTGCGAAACAGGCGAAATGATTAAACTCAACGAAGACCTTCTTCCCGGCTGTTATCTTCACAGAACTGCCGAAAACGATGTTGCGCGTGTTGAGGCAAGAACTCTTATCTGCACAAGCAAAGAGGAAGACGCAGGTCCGACTAACCACTGGATGGACCCCAAAGAATGTTATGCAATGCTTGATGAAATCGCAAAGGATTCATATCAGGGCAGAACAATGTACATCATTCCCTATTCAATGGGTCCCGTTGGTTCTCCTTTCTCAAAAATCGGAATTGAGATAACCGATTCAATCTATGTTGTTCTTAATATGGCAATAATGACAAGAGTCGGCAAAGCAGTTCTTGATTGCCTTGGCGACAGCAACGACTGGGTTCGCGGAATGCACTGCAAATGCAGTGTTGACCCCGAAAACAGATGGATTGTTCAGTTCCCCGAAGATAACACCATCGTATCCGTTAACTCGGCATACGGCGGAAATGTTCTTCTCGGCAAGAAGTGCTTCGCTCTCAGAATTGCTTCTTATCTTGGCAAAAACGAAGGCTGGCAGGCAGAGCATATGCTCATCCTCGGCTTAACAAGACCCGGCGAAGAAACAAAATATATCTGCGCTGCGTTCCCGAGCGCTTGCGGCAAAACAAACCTTGCAATGCTTATTCCTCCCGAAGGATATCTTGCAAAGGGATATAAAGTTGAATGTGTCGGCGACGATATTTCCTGGATAAGAAAAGGCGCAGACGGCAGACTTTATGCAATCAACCCCGAAAACGGCTTCTTCGGAGTTGCTCCCGGAACAAACGAAAAATCAAATCCGAATGCTCTTGCTGCAACAAAGAAGGGAACAATCTTCACAAATGTTTGCCATAATCTTGATAACAACACTGTCTGGTGGGAAAAACTTGATAAGAATCCGCCGACAAACGCTATCAACTGGAAGGGCAATCCCTGGAACGGCGAAGACCCGCAGGGCGAATACGGCGCTCATCCGAATTCAAGATTCACTGCTCCCGCAGTTAACTGCCCCTGCCTCAGCCCCGAATTTGAAAATCCGAACGGCGTTCCGATTTCTGCATTCGTTTTCGGCGGAAGAAGAGCAAAACTCACTCCCCTTGTTTATCAGTCAAAGAGTTGGAACAACGGCGTTTTCGTTGGCTCAATTATGGGCTCTGAAACAACTGCCGCTGCAACAGGCGCAGTCGGCGTAGTTCGCCGCGACCCGATGGCTATGCTTCCGTTCTGCGGATATAATATGGGCGACTATTGGAAGCACTGGATTGAAATCGGCGAAGGTCTCGACCCTGAAAAAGCACCCAAGATTTTCAATGTTAACTGGTTCCGCAAGGATGAAAACGATGATTTCATCTGGCCCGGATTCGGCGATAACCTCAGAGTTCTTGATTGGATTATCGACCGCTGCGAAGGCAAGGTTGACGCTCAGGAAACTCCTATCGGATATCTTCCCTTTGCAAAGGATATCAACCGCGAAGGTCTTGATATTTCTCTTGAAACTCTTGATTCAATTCTCGATGTTGATAAGGCAGCATGGGAAGAAGAATTCAAGGGGGTTGACGAACTTTATGCTAAGTTCGGCGACAGACTTCCGAAAGAACTTGCAGATGAACTTGCATCGGTAAGAAAGGCTTTTGAAGACTAATCAATATAAAATAAAAATCGTTCCGAAGTTTCGGAACGATTTTTTTAGTGGATAGTGGGTTGTTTACTTGCTCTGGAAAATCTTTGCGCCGTTATATATTAATGTCAGCGAAAGAAGGAAGTATAAAACTGAAGAAATAACAACCATTATTTTTTCGCGCGTTTCGGTTAATCCAAAGGCTGAAACAACTGAGATTATTCCGATAACAAGCGGCAGAATTGCCCAAATTGTTGGAAACTCAACCTGGCTTAACTTAATATCTGCAAGCATCGGGATAACAAACATAAGCCCCGCAAGCCCCAGAACAAACATAATCATATTGAAAAATAAAGCCTCTGCGCTTGTCATTCCCGGAATGAAGAAAACAAAATAGGAATCAAGTTTGAAAAGCAGTGTTGCGCAAACCCAGCCGCCTGCAACAATGCATAGGAGATTGGCGATAACCGCCGCCGCTTTCAGAGCATTTTTCATTTTATAAACTCCTTAACCTTATCTAAAAAGATATTCATTTCATCATCGGTTCCGATAGTTATACGAACATATTTTTCGATTCTCGGAAGGCTGAAATATCTGATGAAAACTTTTTGAGTTTTAAGATATTCAAACATTTCTTTCATATTAAAATCTTTGTGGGTTGCCATAATGAAGTTTGAAGACGAGGGAAGAACCTCAAAACCGAGTTTTTCAAGTTCTCTGGTAACTCTTTTTCTTGTTTTGATAACCTTGCCGACGGTTTGTCTGAAATATTCATCATCTTCAACCGAAGCAACGCCTGCAGCGATTGAAAGGGAATCAACCGTGTAGGAATTATATGAATTCTTAACCGCTTCAAGGAAGGATATGAGTTCTTTATCCGCAAGGGCAAAACCAATCCTCATTGAAGCCAGCGAACGGGATTTTGAAAATGTTCCCGTAACAACAAGATTTTTATATTCTTTTGTTAGTTCGATGCAACTTGTTCCTCCGAAATCAACATACGCCTCGTCGATAATAACAATGCTGTCCTGATTATTATCAAGAATTTTCCTGATGAAATCGAGGTTTTCGCCGATTGAAGTCGGAGCGTTTGGATTTGGAAGAATAACGCCGCCGTTTTCCTCTTTATAGTCGTCGGGGTTTATTCTGAAATTTTCATCAAGTTTATATGTTTTGAAAGGAATATTGAAAAGCCTGCACCAGACAGGATAAAAACTATATGTTATATCCGGAAAGGCAATCGGTTTTTCTGAGCAGAAAAATGTTTGAAAGCAAAGCGCGATAACATCGTCGCTTCCGTTGCCGAGAAAAACATTTTCGCTTTCAAGATTATAATAATCAGCAAGCGCCTTTTTCAGGGGATATGCGTTTGCATCGGGATAAAAGCGCAGTTTATCAGCGTCAATATTTCTTATTGCCTCAATTGCTTTCGGCGAGGGAGGATAGGGGTTTTCATTTGCATTGATTTTAACAATGTTTTTCTCCTTGCTCTGCTCACCCGGAACATAGGGCTCAATCTGTCTTATGTTATTTTTCCATAAATCATTCATAATACTATACTCTTCTATGGGACTCCGTCCCCAACATTAAAACCTTATATATGGTCTGAATAGCGCTCTGCAGTGATAATTCCGTCTTCAACATTCAGTTTGCAGATTCTTGCGTTTCTTGCGTCAAAGGCGTTTGCGCCGAGTCCGTCATCATAATCTCTTGCGTGATAAACGGCGTACCACTGACCGTCTTCTTTGATAAGCGAATGATGTCCCGTTCCTTCTTCAAATTCATTTGCCTTTAAAACAGGGGAATAGGTTTTATCGTCGGGATATTTTTCAAATTTGATTTTTGTTAAATCCGTTTCATCGGTTTTTGCTCTTGCATATCCAATATAGTAGGTTGGCTTTTCATAGCAGTTGCCCGAATACATAACATATTGCCAATCGCCCTCTTTGAAATAATACGCTCCCTCGATTGTGTGCCAGTGCTGACCTTTTTTATATCTGTCTTTCATAAAGATATCTTCATCAAGAGTCGGCTCAACAACCAAGACGGGATTGCCCGCAGGAGTGAAGGGGTCGAGCATTTTATCAACATATATGCAGGTTCCGATTCGCTCTCCCTCAAAACGGTTTGAGGAATAGAAAAGGAAAAGCCCCGCTTCATTTTTAACAATATGGGAATCAATTGAAAACGGATGCAAAATCTGCTTTGCGTTTTCAAAAGGACTAAGCGGACTTTCCGAAACGGAAACAAACATTGTCTGGCGGTGGCCGCCCTTATCGGGAGCGTCTCCGAAGAATTCAAAGGAGTTATACATATAGAATTTTCCGTCGAGTTCAATAACGCTCGGCGCCCAGAAATCGTGAACTCCGGGATATGTCATAACTCTGCCGTAAAACTCCCAGCCTTCAAGAAGTTTATCCGATTGATAGGCGTATATTCCGTCGTGCCCCGTTGTGTAGATATAATATCTTCCGCCGCTTTTAAGAATATAGGGGTCTGCCTGACCGAGGTAGTGTTCTTTGTTAATCTTTAAAAGATGCATACTTTTCTCCTCTAAATTACGAATTACGAGTTACGAATTACGAATTTCGGGTGCTGCGCACGGCAATTATATATAGCCTCACTTGTGTAAAGGGAGGGGGACCGCTTGCGGTGGAGGGATTGTTACAACCCCTCATCCGTCGGCTCCAAGTATTCGCCGACACCTTCCCCCGAGGGGGAAGGCTTGATAGGTTTGATT
>JAFYFO010000376.1 GCA_017543725.1 Eubacterium sp. | reverse complement strand
CGGCATATCAATCCCTTGTTGAAACCGCTGAAAAACTCGATTTGGACGCATATGATTTTGATGACGGCGAACTTGGCACAATTCTTGAAACGCTTTCATTTGCACTTGTCGGCGATAATGTTTATTTCACCGACGGCAGCGGAGAGAAAATAACCGTCAGAACAATTGACGACAGCGGACTTGACCAGACAACCGTTGATTCGGTTTCCGATTATCTTTTAAGCACTCTCAATGAGCATATCAGAATGTATGATGTTGAACTTGCTCAGGGAAATGCCGAAATAGGATTCAACGGAACGGGAAAGAATATCCCTACAGCCGATTCAAACAAATTCAAAGCAACATATAATTCAACCGCTGTTTTAACCGCTGAAAACGACCTGACAGCGTGGTATATGGAATATGTTTCAAGCACTGCTATCAGAACAAAGCAGTATCAGGGCTTCGGAGAAAAATATTCAACAAAGGTTCTGGGAAATGTTAAAATCTATGCCGTTTCAAAAACGGATAGCAATTATGAAGTTCTGATTCTCCGCGAATACGGCGCAGAAAACCCGAACAAAGCGGTTCAACTTCTTGATTATGTTGATGATTCACAATTCACTCTTCCGAGCGCTCCGGCGATTCCGTACTACACATTTGACGGGTATTATATCGGCGGTGAAAAAGTTGAAGGAACGATTGAAATAACGAGGGACACAACTATCAAAGCAAAATATGTTCCCGACAGCACAAAGGACTGCGCCGTTACCGTTACAGATACAAACGGAAACACGATTTATTCGCAAACCGTTATGTATAACACAAAAATCAATGTTTCGGACGAAAACGCATACGGATGGGCTGAACTGATAAAGGACGGAAAAAACATCAACTACCGACCCTATTATATCGGCAGTGATATGGGATTTTATGCAATCGAAACGGCAACCATCAAAGCGCTGACAAAAGCCGAGTGGGATAGTTTCAATTTCAGTCTTCCCGCTATCAACATCAAGCAAAACGACGCGCTTATTGTTACCTCGGCTGATAAAACAAGAGCGATTTTCAACGGACAGACCGTTATTGATAAAAACAGCAGTGTTCTTGAATACGGACTTCTTATCGGAAAAGAAAAAACTGCTCCTCTTGATGAATACAATCTCACAATTGATAATGTCGGCTCAACAAGCGCATATTCCGTTATCAGGGCGAAATCAACAAAAAGCATCGGCGCAAATCAATTCACCATTTCAGTTACTTCACTCAGCGGAAACATTGCATACAGAGGCTATCTCATTTATCAATCCCCCTCGGGCGAAATAAAAACAATATACACGGATGTTTCCCATCAATCAATTTAAAGAAAAACTGCTCTTTCAAAACGAAAGAGCAGTTTTTTAAATGCTTTTAATTATATCAATAAGAATCGGCAGACATTCATCAAAAAATTTGATATATCCGCTGCATAAAACATTGAGTCCGTCAGGATTGCGGTATCTTTTGCATCCGCCTCGGCAGAGTTTGAAATATTTGCAGTTTTTGCATTTAATATTCAGCGAATACGATTCTTCAATGAAGCGAATTTCGCTTCTTTTTTTATTGATTGTTTCAAAAGAATTATTTTTTAGATTGCCGAGTTTGTATTCATCAAGAACATAAAAATCGCAGGGATAAACTCCGCCGTCTGCTTCTATAACAAACTGATAGGAGCAAACGCCGCTTGTTCCGCAGGAAAGCGGAGGATAGCCCATAAGCATCTGAAAACAGTCGTCAATAAAATTGATATGAACTTCTTTTCCGCTGCTGAAATCCTCATACCAGCGATTGAAAATATCCGTCATAAACTTTCCGTATGCCTCGGCGCTTAGCAATTCTTTTTCACTTCCAGCAGGAGAAATGCAGGGAATGAACTGAATATAATCAAGCAAGTTTTCAGAATAAAACGAATAAATTTCCTGCGCTTTTTTTGCAGTTCTTTCATTAACAACGCTCAGAATATTAAACAAAACGCCCTTCTCTTTGAAGAGATTTATTGTTTTGAAAACTTCGTTGAAAGAATTGCATCTGTTCTGATTATGCGTTTCCCGTATGCCGTCGAGCGATATTCCTATCAGAAAATCATTTTTTCTGAAAAAATCAGCCCATTCTTCATCAAGACCAACGCCGTTTGTCTGAAGGGAATTTTTAATTATGAGCCCTTTTTTATTATGCTTCTTTTCAAGTTCAACAACACTTTTATAAAAATCAAGCCCGACCAAAGTCGGCTCACCGCCCTGAAACGCAACAGTTAACTGATTATCGGTGAAATCAATCGCCTTTTTGATAATCTGCTCAAAAGTTTCAACGCTCATAAAGCCGAAAGAATAATTCTTTCGGCGGCGGCTTATATCGCTGTAAAAACAATATTCGCACTCAAGATTGCATAAACTTGAGGCAGGTTTGATTAAAAGATTAACATTAAACATTTTCAGCCCTTGCAAGCGCACTCTGATAAAGACCTTCAATCTCGTCAAGATGAGTATAGTTTTCAGCCTGATTCAGAAGTTTAACGGCATCGAGATAGGGTTTTGCGGCGCGGTAATAGATTGAGTTTTCATCAGTTGCTTTCTTTATTTTTGCCGCAATTTGCGAGCGCTCTTTCTGATATGCTTTAACCGCCTGTTTTATTTCGGCGATATCCTCCTTGCGCTTTGATTCTTTTGCCGCTTTGAGAGCCTTGAGAGCCTCGTTTATTGCAACTTCGTTTTCATATTCGGCGGTGAAAAGTTCATCGAAAATCTTTGAATCAAATTCCTCAATTCCGTTTGGGAAATATTTTTTAATTGCCTTTTCGGAAGTTTTATAACTCTCGATTCGCATAAGGGTGTTTCGCCTTATTTCCTTTTCGGACTCGGTTGACTTCGGCATTGCCTTTGCAGTTTTTTTATCGGGAATTTCAATGCTCTGAAATCCGTTTAAGCCTGCTGCAACAATACTTTTTGCAATCCTGATTTCGGCTGCTCCCTGCTCCGTGTTATATTTAAGAAGTTCTTCCGTAACACGGCTTGCAATTCTTATTTTTTCATTTTCTTCAAGAATTTTCTTCTTTTCCTCTTTGCCTGCTTTCTTTTCGGGGACGGAAAGAGGCTTGTTTTCATATTCCTTTGCCTCTTTTATTATTTCATATGTTTCAATAAGTTTATTATCTTCAAGGACTCCGTTTCCCCAGTCCTCAAACAGAGCGCGGATTTTAAGAACGCGCACCATTCCCCGCTGGTCTGTTTCGGTTAAATCATAGAAGAAAAACGGAATAACATTCATCGTTGCTCCGACAACCGAAGCGATAATGAGAACGCTGCATATTTTAACGAAATATTCGCTGTTATATAAAACATCGTAAACATTGCTTCCGTCGTATCCGAGGGAAATCGCAACCGTTTTATTAAGTCCCGCTTTTTCATAAATAGTCGGCAAAACCGAACTCGTTGCAAGGGTTATTGCATTTCCAATCAAGCCGACGGCGGCAAACATTCCGTCTATTCTCTCGCCCGTTACATACTGCTGATAATCCCTTATATCAGCCTGAATACTCGGATTTAAAAGATGACCGAGTGCCGTTGTGAAATTATTTATAAATATGAAAACAAGGAACATCCAGATAACTTTCGGGTCGCCCGTCATCTTAACAACGGGAAGCATAAGCATTATAAAAAAGATGTTCATCACATTTGTGAAAACAAGAATTTTCTTTTTCCCGAATTTTCGGATGAAAAACGGCGCAACAACATTAGGCCAGAAAGCGGCGTTGCCCGCAATCGCCGTAACAATTGCATACTGACCCGGAGTGCAGGCTTTCTGATAACTATACATCCAGCCGATTATATTATTGAACGAACTTTCAAGAAATCCGAGCCAGCCCGCAAGCGAAATAATCCAGAAATACTTGTTTTTCGCAATCGCACGAAACGCGTCTGAAAACTTCATCTGGATAACATGTGTTTTCGCCTGAACAATCTTTTCACTTGTGTTGACATAGGCAAGAAGCGAAAGCAAAAAGCCGAAAACTATCAGCGGCGGGAAAAGAATTCTGTATATCTTGATATCGTAGAGCGTTTCTTCCCCTGTTATCCACTTTGCAACTATCGGCAAAAGAATTGTTACAATTGAAGGTGAAAGGTTTTCAACAATTGATTTTATTGAAAGAACATCGCTTCTTTCAATGCTGTTCGGAGAAAGAACATTAATCAGGCTGTCAAAGGAATCGTTATAGAAATTCGAGAAAAACTGAAATCCGATATTATAAGCCAGAACGGCTGCGCACTTCCAAAAAAGGCTCATATGCTCATATGGAGTTATGATAAACAAAACGCCGATAGCCGCTGTCGGAATACCCATAGAGATTATATATGGACGGTATTTTCCCTTCATAGAGCGGGTGTTATCAATCATTTTTGCTCTGAGCGCCGTCAGCGGAAATCCGGAAAGAACGCTTATGATATATATTGCATACATCGCCCTCGGAGCAATACCGATGGTGTTTCCGATTAAAACATTTCCAACGCTGAGAATCATCTGATTAATGCAGTAAACAACCAATCTGTGCCCTATTCCGCCAACGGAAAGAGAAGCAATTTCCTTGAAACTCATATAGCGCCCTTTGGGCGGTTTTAACCAGTATTTTCTGAAATCGCCGAGGAGTTTCTTTATTTTTTCCATATCATTCTCCCATCACAATCGTGTTAACGGATTTTGGCGCAATAGCCGCCCTCTTTGAAATATCGTATTCCTTCAAATCATTTGTTTTATCTGTTACAGCCATAATGCCGCCCATAGGAAGCGTTATTTCTTTTTCGTTTTCGGTTTCGTTTATAATAATCAGAATGATTTTTTCATCCTTTTTAAATGCAATAAGCAGAAGTTCGCTATCGTCGCAACTCGCTTCAATGCGCTTTGCGCCGAAGGGAATATATTTCGAAAAATTGCCCGTTGCATAGTATCTTTTAGTCATCTCGTAGGATTTATCGCTGAGGTTTATATAGATAAGTCCGTCGCAGTAATCAACCTCGGAAACCGCAATCCAGTGCTGCCACGAGGTTACATCAAGGATTGTTATATCCTCAAACATAACCCTCGCCATAACAAGCGCGGAATCAATGGTTTTATCCCTTCCGCCCTGCATATGGGTCCATTCGCTCATTTTAACATCTGTGTTTGGATATTTTTTATCAAGCCATTTTCTGAAGCGTTTAAGATATGATATTCTGTTGCTGATAATCGGCAGTCTGACGGGAGTCAGAAAATATGAATGAATATCAACGCCGTCAATTCTGTTTTTAACGCTATCGTATTTTAAAAGATTTCTTGTGTATGATTTATTGAACCACCTTATATCGCCGTTTTCAACTCCCGAAAGTTTAACGCCTTTGAAAGCCTCTCTTTTATTCATTTCATCGGCGAAAACCTTCATAACTTTCCCTGCGCTTTTCGGGCGGTAATGGCAGCCCTCCTGACCCCCTGTCCATTTCCAGAAAGGTTCGTTTATCGGGGAAATATATTTAATAGGAAGCCCTTCGTTTATAAAATGCTCGCTGACATCGAGAACATATTTTGCAAAATCACAATAGTTATTTTCATCAAGGTTTTCTTTAAACGGAAATCCCTTATCGCAGTGGGCTTTATGATTCTTTGTCAGGCGCTCAATCGGCGAATTAACGAAGAATATAACCTCGTCGGCGCCGTCTTTAACCGCCTGCTTCATCATATAAACGGCGTTTGCATCTTTTGAAAAATCATATTCGCCTTTTTCATTTTCAAAACACTCAGCGCGCCTGAGCGGATTTTCAATATCACCCCTGCCCGATTCCTTTGAGCCGCCGCCGAGATTATAGCGGTATGTTCGGAGTCCTATCCCCTTTTCCTTGCTGAAAAGAAGTGCGGATATTTCATCACGGCAATCCCAGGAGCCAACCTCCTGAGCCCACCATGCGCCGCTTGCGCCGATTCCCTCAAAGGTCTGGTATTCAATATCGGGATTAATTCTTATATCCATTTCAAAATTCTCACCATTGTGACATATTTAATATTAATATAACTTATTAAATATTTAATAGCAATAGAATTATGAAAAAACGCAAAAACAGACCCATTTTTCAATAAAATGCAAAACGGATAACAGTCTTAAATCAAAGAAAAAATTATATTCGCATATGGAATACTATCGTTAAAAGCGCAAAAATTCCCGAGACTTCGATGTTCTCGGGAATTTTAATATAGATATTTCAAATGGGTGCTGCACGCGCGGAGCGTCGAGAACGCCGACGCGCGAAACAAGCAAGGTTTTGCCCATTGTCTATAGTCTGTTTCACGGAAAATCCGTGGTTTTCTTATGCCTGAGAGAGAATATAAATACAGTACTGATTCATACTGATTCCTTCTTTTTTGGAGCGTTCTGCAAGATGTTTGTGAAGCGATTTAGGCATTCGCAATCTGAACTGACCTGAATACTCCTCTGCATCAAAGGGCTCGGGAACCGTTTTACCGTCTTCAACCATTGCCCAAGTCCACTCTCTTCTTGCATCTTCACCGTTTGCAATTGCTTCTTCTACGGTTTCACCGAAGGATACACAGCCCTGTAAATCGGGGTATGAAACAGCAAATCCGCCCTCATCTGTATCCTCTATCAATTCAAACTTATATTTTCTTTTCATTAGTTCATCAACTTTATTTTCAATTTCCTTCGTTGTCATTTTGCTCCCCCTCAACTATTTCTTTAACCATTTTCACATATACTTTTTTGATTGGCTCGTGTTTTGGAATTGTTATAGGCATACACCCTTCCTTTCTGAATGTATAATGACTGCTGCCGCCTTTTGGAGAATTCATTATATACCCATAGTATTCCAATACTTTTTTCAATTCATCAAATCTTAAATCATTTGATAAATTCAGTATTTCACTTATAAGTTTATCAAATCTTGACAATTTATATTCCTCTCAAATCATCTTATTCAATTATATTATATATGATACCGCATATGGTGTCAATAGTTTTTAATTATTTGAATGAAATAAGTTATCAGATTATTGTAGAACACGGCATGCCTTTTATTGCAAAACGCAAAAACAGACCCATTTTCAATAAAACGGGTCCGCTTTTGAGTTTTTTATGCTTCTGAGAAATTATCTTTGCCTACTCCGCAAAGAGGACAAGTCCAATCTTCCGGTAAATCTTCAAATGCTGTTCCGGGAGCAATGCCGTTATCCGGGTCGCCCACTGCGGGGTCGTACTCATAACCGCAGATATTGCAAACATATTTAGCCATTATTTCACCTCCTCATAAGTTTTATTAATATCAATAATTAATATTTTTCATTAATTCCTCATGGCGATTTTGCTGATTGTTTCTGACTATTGAGGCAGGAATAAAACAGAAAAGCATAACAACTGCCGAGCCGAGGAAGAGTTCCATAGGATAAACAATCAGGCTTTCGTCCGTTACTCCCCTGTTTGCCATGTTTATGATAAACTGAGCAACGAGCGGACCGATTATCATAGGAACCAAAACATACATAACCATTCTGCATCCCTGGAAAAGCCCTTCTTTTCCCTCGGGGATATAATCCCTGTATGAAGCGGTGAAAAGCCCTGCCATAACAAGGGAAACGCCGATAACCATAATTCCGCCGATTATAAGAATAACTGTTACAAATGCTTCATTTTTGCCGATAAAGAATTTTGAAGCCCATATTATTATACAGCCGATAATGCCGACTATAATCGTTGGATAATAGAAATGCTTCTTGCCTTTTTTATCCATAAGAGCAGAAACGATAACCGAAAGAACTGCCGAAACAAGCATAATTATTCCAATCGGAATAATATAGTTTTTAATCTTCATCGTTCCTTCAACGATATTGAAAAGATAGTTAACATAAATCTGATACGCGATTGATGAAACCATATTTCCAGCAAGGCAGAGATAGAGCATTTTGTTTTCTTTGATAACGGCGGGCTGAAGCGAATAAGTGAAATCGGAAAAGAAAGAATTGTTTTTATTTCCCCTGATTCCCTCTTTATCTTTGAGCAAAACAAGCCCGATAACGCCGCCGAGCGTTGTTATCAAACCGAGCAAAACAAAGAATTTCTTCCAATCACTCTGAGTTGCCGAAGCGTTTGTTAAACTATCAAATCCGCCGAAAACAATCGCAAGCGCAAAAAGGGGCATAACCGCAAGAACAGTATCAACCCTTGCGCGGTTTGCAGTGCTTGAAACATCGGTTATCCAGGTGTTGAAAGCGGCGTCGTTGCTGATTGAGCCGATTATACTCATAACGCAGTCCATAACAACAACGAGAATTGCCATTCCCAAAACCTTTTCTTTTGTCGGCTGCATCGGAACAAGGGCAAACATTGCAATTGTGAAACCCCAGATAATATAGCCGACTGAAATAAAGATTTTTCTTTTTCCGCTTCTGTCGCAGAGCGCGCCGCCAATCAGCGTTGAAAGCGTTGCGAAAATTGCCGAAAAAGCAACCATAAGCGTTGTTGCCCATGGCGCTCTTGTTATTTCGTTTTGCATAAAGCGTGAGAAATACATATTCTCAACAACCCATGCAATCTGACCGATTAACCCGAAAAGGATAATCGAACTCCAGAGCCGTATTCCCGATGCTCCGGTTTTCTGACTGTTCATTCAACCACCTCAACTAAAACCGAAAATTCCTTGTTTTTAAGAGTGTGCAATCTGTATTCCTTAGTCGGCGGAGGTCCGCAGGAGGCTGAGCCCGCGCCGAGTTGATAGTAATCAAGATGAATAAATGTTGTGTCGCAGAGTTTTAAATCCTCCTGATGAGCCGCCTTTGCGCATTGCTGAGAAGTAAAACGGTCTGCCGAGAAAATCCGCTGACCCTCACGGAAGGTGAAGCGCAAACCGTCGCCGTTTTCATCCGTAACTTCAGCCCATCTGACATCGCTTCGCATACCGCTTTCCTGCGGCTTTATGTATTTTTCGCGCATTTCATCAACTTTACATTCATAAACGCCGAGCATTGCGTGTTCCTTAAAATCGGGAAGATTGGGTTTGTCGCCCAGTCCGAAATACTTAACATTTTCAAATTTCGCAGGCATTTCAAAGGTTAAGCCGAAGCGCGGAACAAACATAATTCTCTTTGATGAAAGGCATTTAACATCAATATTAATGCTTCCGTCAATCTTAATTGCATATCTGATTTTCAGTTTGAGCAGTTTCTTTGTTTTAACGGTTGAAAGTTTATATATTCCCTCAATAACAAAAGTATCGCCGATTTCCTCGGTTTTTATTTTGCTGATAAGGCTTAGTTTTTCACTTTCAAGAGCAAATTTCTTCCAGAGCATCTGAGGATATCTGTCGTTATCAATCGGCGCTCTGAAAACGCTGATTCCGAAGCCCTTTGAACTGCCGAATCCGCCGTAGTTTATAAACTCGTTTCCGTTTTTCTCAAAACTTTCAAACTCGCCTGTTTTTTTGTTGAAAACCAACTGTCCGTTTTCAATTTCTATAATGAGTTTATCCTGACTCTTTCTTACTTTCGGAGTTTTATCATAAATTCGAGCCGTATTGTATGCGCCGCCTATAATGTCATCACAAACATCAATCTGCTCTGAGGCGATTTCAAAATCACCGTCAAAATATCTCAGTATAACAGCGTCGCACTCAGAACATTCAATTTCTTTTTCAAAAGATTTGCGAGGCTCAATATCAATTTCAAATTCACCGCTGTTTTTAATCTCTCCGTCTTTTCCGATTGCCGAAAAAACAACTTTAAAAGCAGCATTTTTGAAATAATTAAGATTTTTAAATGTGAATTTTTCGCCGTTATGCTCCGCCCTGACAGGACGATAGCAGTTTTTCATCTGATATGCGCCCGAATGGGGCGTTCTGTCGGGGAAGAAAAGTCCGTCAACACAGAAATTGCCGTCGTGCTTTTCTTCGCCGTGGTCGCCTCCGTAGGTGTATTTATACTTTCCGCTTTCGTGATAAACCGCGTGGTCGGCAAACTCCCATATACAGCCGCCGAGCATATTATCCGCGCTGAAGAAACTCTGAACATAGGTTTCAAGTTCACCTGCGCCAATTCCCATAGCGTGGCAGTATTCGCAGAGGAAGAAAGGCTTTTCATAGAATTTCTTTTTTAGTCCTTTTCCGTTTGCAACCTTTGCAACCTTGCCCTGCCAGGGATACATCATTGAAATAACATCATAGGCAAAGCGCTTTGTTCGAACAGCGCCTTCATAGTGAATCGGAATATCGGAAAGTTTTTTGAGTTCGGCATAGCAATAATCATGATTGAGCCAGCCCCACGATTCATTTCCGAGCGACCACATTGTTATTGACGCATGGTTTTTATCCCTTTCAAACATACGCAAAACTCTGTCCCAATACCTGTCGCGCCATTCGGGATTGTGGGAGCAGGCTTTGGGTTTATGGAGTTCCGAGGAACAGCCGTGGGTTTCAATATCAGCCTCGTCGATAACATATATTCCGTATTCATCGCATAAATCAAGGAATACCGCGTCAGGCGGATAGTGGGAAGTGCGCACGCAGTTAACATTGAAATCCTTGAAGATTTTTATATCGCGTTCCATATCCGAAACGCTCATAACATAGCCTGTTTTCGGATTTGTATCGTGGTGGTTAACACCGAGGAGTTTTATCTTTTTTCCGTTGAAATAAAAAACATTGCCTTTAATTTCAATATGCTTGAAGCCAACGGGTCTTGAAACGCTTTCAACTTCTTTTCCGTCTTTAATCAGAGTTAGAACAAGTTTATAAAGATTGGGCGTTTCGGCGCTCCATTCCTCAACTTCAAGTTCCTCAAAGCAGATTTCATTTTTGCCGTCATTTGCGCCTGCTGTTTTTGAGCAAATCTGTTTTTCGCCGAAGAAAAGGCTTGCTCTTATATCACATTCGCCGCTGAGTTTCAAATCCGCTTTAATATTCAAATTATAAACCGAGCCGTTTATATGGGCGGTTTCTGCGGCAATATCATAAACAGAGTTATCCCCTGTTTTATAAAGCAGAACATCGCGGAAAATGCCGTTGTTTCTGAACATATCCTGCGCTTCAAGATATGTTCCGTTTGAAAACTTATGAACAAGAACAATGATTTCGTTTTCGCCCTGCGTTAAATAGGGCTTGATATCAAATTCGCTTGTGTTGTGGCTTCCTTCACTGTAGCCGACAAAGTTTTTATTGATAAAAACATCAAACGCGCCCGCAACGCCGAGAAAACTCAGAGTGTAGCCCTGGGATAAATCGTCTGTTTCAATTATTTTTCTGTATATTCCCGCTGAGCAGTTTTCGGGAATTTCGGGAGGATTCGGTTTAAACTGATAGCGGGTGTTGAGATAATACGGCTTCTCATATCCCGTGAACTGCCACATTGAGGGAACATTTATTTTATCGAACTTTTCATTTTCGCTGTTCCACTCAGCGGGGATATCCCTGCAATTTTCATAGTATCTGAAATCCCATTCTCCGCTTAAAACATCAACTCTTGATGAGGAATATCTTTCGCTTCTTATATCGCTTTCAAGCGCCTCTTTTTCGCTTTCAAAGGGTATAAAATATGAGCGCGGTTTCAAAATGTTTTTCCTGAAAACGCAGAAATCGGAAAAATTGCCGTTTTTAAGATGATATTTCATAGCATCCTCCATATTAATCAGGGAGGGTGCGGAGACCCTCCCCATCGGACTTTATCATATTCACCGAATTGATTTTATTATATCCTTCATTTCCTCCATATGCTCTTCCATACTGAGCGCAAGTTTCATCTGGTTTCTCGCACGAACAAGGTTATGCTCCGAATACTCGGTTTTGAAATAAACATCGCCGTTTAAATAATCTGTTAAAAAGCGCATAACAAGTTCAACAGTCAGCAGCCACGCAGAAAAAGCAAGGTGGTCTTTTTCGCATTGATTAAGAGTGTCGCCGCACTCGCTTAAGAATCCCTCGGCAAAGGCTTTGAAATATTCGAGATTCAGGGAAACTTTTGATAAATCTTTTTCATCATCGGCGGCGGTGTTTGCGCCGAAACGAATCGCGTCGCCGAAATCATAGAGTGCAAGGCCGGGCATAACTGTATCCAAATCAATAACGCAAACACATTCAAGACTTTTTTCATCAAACATAACATTATTGAGTTTTGTATCATTATGAGTTACTCTCAGCGGAATTTTTCCCTCGTTAATCAAATCAACAAGGATTCCCATTTTATCTTTTCTTTCAACCAGAAAGTTGATAACATCGGCGCAGTATTTTGCCCTGTCTTTAACATCCATTTCAAGAGCGGGAATGAATTCATTTTCATAGCGCCAACTTGTGTTATGAAAATTCTCGATTGTTTCATAAAGACTGTCGGCATTGAAATCGCCGAGCATTTTCTGAAATCTTCCGAAGGCAATTCCGCTTGATTTAAACATATCGGAATTCTTTGCAAAATCAAAACTAACGCTGTCTTTAACAAAAACATATGCTCTGTAAAATGAGCCGTCGGCGCATTTATAGTATTTTCCGCCGTCGAGAGTTTTGATGAAATGAAGTGTTTCGCGGTTTTCATCTCCACCGTTTTCACGAACTTTCTTTCTCAGATACGAAGTAACCGCAAAAACATTATCCATCAGTTCGTCAACATTTTTGAAAACGCCGTTGTTAACCTTCTGAACAACATATTTTTGTTCGTTTTCTCCGTTTTTATATTTCGCGATATATGTTTTATTAATATGCCCCGAGCCGAATTCCTTAACAGAAACAAGTTCACCGTCAAACCTGAAATTGCTCAGCGCTTCTCTTAACTCTTCCATAATACTTCCCTTTTCTTTTAATTAATATTATAATAGCATATATATATTAAATAATCAAATATTTAAGTTGAAAAGAAAGATAATTTAGTGTAAAATAAAGAAAAAAATCAATTAAGGAGCATATTATGGATATAAAAATTTCCGACAAAATCAAATATATCGGCGTTAACGACTACGATATCGACCTTTTTGAATCGCAGTACATTCTTGAAAACGGAATGGCATATAATTCATATGTTATTCTTGATGAAAAAATTGCAGTTTGCGATTCGGTTGATAAAATCGCAACAGAAAGATGGTTTAAAAATCTTGATGAAGTTCTTGAGGGAAAAACTCCCGATTATCTCATTGTTCATCACCTTGAGCCTGACCATTCGGCAGGAATTGAAGCGTTTGCCGAAAAATTCCCCGAGGCGAAAATCATCATTTCAAACGGCGCGCTGAGAATGTTTCCTCAGTTCTGCACGGTTGCGCCCGAAAGAGTTATTGCAGTTAAAGAGGGCGAGGAACTCAGCCTCGGCGAGCATAAGTTAACCTTCTTTATGGCGCCCATGGTTCACTGGCCCGAAGTTATGGTTTCCTATGAAAGCAAGGATAAAGTTCTTTTCTCTGCAGACGCTTTCGGCAAATTCGGAACAGTTGACGCAGACGAGGGCTGGAGTTGCGAAGCAAGAAGATATTATTTCAACATAGTCGGCAAATACGGCAAGCAGGTTCAGGCGCTTCTTGCAAAAGCCGCAAAACTTGATATTCAGACAATCTGCCCGCTTCACGGTCCGATTTTAAGCGAAACAATTCCTGAAGTTATTAAACTCTATGACACCTGGTCAAAATATGAACCTGAAAACAAAGGCGTTTTCATTGCAGTTGCTTCAATCCACGGCAACACCCTTGAAGCAGCCCAAAAGATGAAGGAAATCCTTGAAGCAAAGGGATGCCCGAGAGTTGCAATGGCAGATTTAAGCAGGGACGATATTGCGGAATGTGTTGAAGACGGCTTCCGCCACAGCGTTCTTCTCTGCATGGCTTCAAGTTACGACGCGGGCGTTTTTTCACCGATGGCGGATTATCTTCACCACCTTCAGACAAAAACCTTCCAAAACAGAACTGTTGCCCTTGTCGAAAATACCTCCTGGG
>JAFYFO010000040.1 GCA_017543725.1 Eubacterium sp. | reverse complement strand
TATAAAAGGCTTCCGATTATTGATTACGAAACAAGAAAAAGAGTTTTCGAAAACTTAAAGCAGGTTAAAGAAGTTGTTAAGCAGGAAACTCTTTCATACAAAAAGAATATTGAGGAACTCAAGCCCGACTATATTGTTCACGGCGACGACTGGCAGACAGGTATTCAGTCAAAAGTTCGTGAAGAGGCGATTGAACTTCTTAAAACATACGGCGGCGAACTTATTGAAGTTCCTTTCACAAAGGGAATTTCGGGCGCTGAAATTGATGAGAAACTCCGCCCCGTTATCAACACTCCCGATATCAGAAGAGCAAAACTCCGCAAACTTCTCAGACTCAAGCCATATATCAGAGTTATGGAAGCGTCAAACGGTCTTTCCGGACTTATTGTTGAGAATTCAAAATATGTTGATGAAAACAGCGGCAGAGTTAAGGAATACGACGCAATGTGGGTTTCCTCCCTTTGCGACTCTTCCTTCAAAGGTAAACCCGATATCGAACTTGTTGACTTCACAAGCCGTATAAACACAATCAACGATATTATGGAAGTAACAACAAAGCCGATTATCCTTGACGGAGACACAGGCGGAAAAGTTGAGCACTTCGTTTATAATGTTAAAACTCTTGAAAGAATCGGCGTTTCGGCTGTTATCGTTGAAGATAAAACAGGACTTAAGCAGAATTCCCTCTACGGAACAGACGCTAAGCAGGTTCTTGATGACCCCCATGCTTTTGCAGCAAAGATTAAAGCGGGCAAACAGGCTCAGGTAACCCGTGACTTTATGATTATTGCGCGCCTTGAAAGCCTTATCGCAGGTATGGGTATGGAAGACGCAATGATGAGAGCAAGAATCTATATCGAAGAAGGCGGAGCAGACGCTGTTATGATTCACTCACGCCTTAAAGACGGCGCTGAAATCAAGGAATTCCTCCGTCAGTTCAGAGCGGAATATCCCGATGTTCCCGTTGTTCTTGTTCCGACATCCTATAACCATGTTCAGGAAGATGAACTTTGCGAGTGGGGAGCAAACATCATTATCCACGCAAATCATCTTTTAAGAAGCGCTTATAAAGCAATGAAGCACACTGCCGATACAATTCTTGAATGCGGCAGAAGCAAAGAGGTTGACGACGATATTATTTCCATTAAAGAAGTTCTGAGTTTAATCCCCGGAGGTAAACAATAATGGTAAACACAAAAGAGTTTTATGATTATTTAATGGCAAACGATGTTGATTTTTTCACAGGTGTGCCGGATTCACTCCTTGCAAATTTCTGCGCTTGCGTTAAGGAAAACAGCCCTTCAAAAAACAATATCATTGCCGCAAATGAGGGCAATGCCGTTGCAATTGCTTCGGGCTATCATATTGCAAGCGGAAAATACGGAGTTGTTTATATGCAAAACAGCGGTCAGGGAAACACGGTTAACCCGATTTTATCCCTTGCCGATGAAGATGTTTATAAAATCCCGATGCTCCTTATAATCGGCTGGAGAGGCGAGCCCGGCAAGAAGGACGAGCCCCAGCATGTTAAGCAGGGAAAAGTTACTCTCAGTCTTCTTGAATGTATGGGCATTGATTATCAGATTCTCGGCGATAACTATAAAGAGCAACTTGAAACCGCTCTCAACTATATGAAGGAAAACAGCAAGCCCTATGCGCTTGTTGTTCAGAAGGGAACTTTCTCGGATTATAAAATCACAAAAGAAGCGCCCAGATATAAGATTAAGAGAGAAGAAGCGCTTGAAGCGGCAATGAATGTTATCGGCGAAGACGATTTCATTGTTTCAACAACCGGAAAAACTTCAAGAGAAATCTTTGAGATAAGAGAAAGAAGAAATCAGGGCCATTCCCATGACTTCTTAACAGTCGGCTCAATGGGCCACACTGCTTCAATCGCTCTCGGAATGAGCATCGGAAGCGATAAGGATATCTATTGCATCGACGGCGACGGCTCATTCATTATGCATATGGGCGGAATGGGAATTGCTGCAAAGAATGCAGGCAAGAATTTCAAATATATCCTCATAAACAACGGCGCTCATGAATCAGTCGGCGGTCAGCCGACCATCGGTTTTGACCTTGATGTTGAGGCTATTCTCAGGGCTTCGGGATTCAAAAGCGTTTACACTGCTCAAACCTGCGACGAAGTTGAAGCGGGAGTTGCAAAACTCAGAGAACAAGAGGGAGCAGCGCTTATTATCTACACAAACCAGGGCTCAAGAGAAGACCTTGGCAGACCGACAATTGCTCCCGAGCAGAATAAAATCAATATGATGAACGAATTTTCAAAATAAGGGCACCGAGCCCTTATTTTGAATTAAGAGTGAAGAATTAAGAATGAAGAATTGCCGTCTGCAAGACCAAAAATTCGTCATTCGTAACTCGTAATTCGTAATTATTATTCAGGAAGGTATTTAATCTATGAAAGCGGTTATCTTTAACTCCGGATACGGAAAAAGAATGGGCGAATTCACAAAAACCCATCATAAATCGCAGGCTCCGCTAAAAAACGGCGAAACCATTTATCAAAGGCAACTCCGCCTTTTGATGGAATGCGGAATCAAGGATTTTGTTATAACAACGGGACCCCATAAAGAGCAACTTATGAACGCTGCCGCTGACGAGCGTTTCAAGGAACTCAATTTCACATTTGTTGAAAACCCGATTTATGATAAAACCAATTATATTTATTCAATGTTTCTTGCAAGGGAATATCTTGATGATGATGTTCTCCTGATGCACGGCGACCTTGTTTTTGATAAAAAACTTCTTCAGGATGTTATTGCAAGCGAGGAGAAAAATCTCGGAATGCTCAACAGAGCCAAAGCGCTTCCCGAAAAAGATTTCAAAGCAAGAGTTGAAGACGGAAAAATCGTTGAGGTTTCAATCAATATTTTTGATGAAAACTGCTTTGCTTTTCAGCCCCTTTATAAACTTTCAAAAGAAACTCTTTCAAAATGGCTTGAAAGAGTCGGAGAATTTATTGAAGCGGGCAATGACGGAGTTTATGCTGAAAACGCGCTCAATGAAATTGCAAAAAATCTTGATATTAAGCCTTTTTCATATGAAGAATACTATGTTGACGAGGTCGATAATCTTGACGACCTTGAAAGAGTTTCTTCGGATATCCGCCAGTTCGATTTTGATGAGCAGGTTATTTATTCAGACAGCAATTCAATAGTTATGCTTCCTCAGATTCTCAATAAGGAAGGCGCTCATAAACCTATGATTGTTTGCGATTTCTATGAGTTCCTTTCCTGCAGGGAATATATTGAAAGTTTAAACTATGATTTTGTTTTGTTTAAGGAATTTTCGCCCAATCCGAAATATGAGCAGGTTGCGGCAGGCGTTAAACTTTTCAAAGAGCAGGGCTGCGATATCATTATTTCAATCGGCGGCGGAAGCGCTATTGACACAGCGAAAAATATTAAACTTTTCTCCGTTCTTGACGAAGCAAACGGACCTTTTGTCAAGCAGGAATTTGTTTTCTCGCCGATTAAGCATATCTGTATTCCCGGAACTGCGGGAACGGGAAGCGATTCAACGAGATACAGCGTTGTTTACTATGAGGGAGAAAAATTTTCGGTAACTCATGACTGCATTGTTCCCGATTATGTTATTCTTGATACTTCGCTTCTTGAAACTCTTCCTCTTTTTCAGAAGAAATGCACGGTTCTTGACGCACTCAGCCAATGTATAGAGGCAATCTGGAGCGTTAACACTAATGAAAAGTGCAGGGGATATGCAATCGAGGGAATGAGGCTCATCTTTAAATATATGATGCCCTTCCTCAGAAACGAGAAAGAAGCGCTTCACTATATGCAGATTGCCGCAAACCTCAGCGGAAAGGCAATCAATATTTCCCAGACAACTGCGGGTCACGCTCTCAGTTATAAATTAACATCTTTATATAATCTTCCCCACGGCTATTCGGTTGCGCTTTGTCTGCCGAAAGTCTGGCGCTATATGAACGAGGTTGAAAACGCAAGAAGAGCCGTTGAGATGGAAGAACTCTCAATAGATAAGCATAAGTTCCTTCCGATAAGACAGAGCATTCTTAACAGCGATATCAGTGCTGACCAGATAGACGGCGCAATTGAGAATGCCGTTAATTCTCAAAACAGCGAAGAAGGCGGATTCAAGCCTGTTTCGGAAATGAATCGCCGCGAAATTCTTGTTTCGGCTTTTGAAATTCTTAAACACGAATTCGGTATGCCCTCAACAAACAAGGCTATCAAGCAGTATGAATTCATAGTTAAAGAAGTTCTTGAACTTGAGGCTCCGACTCTTGCAGATGAAAAGCATCTTGATATACTCAGCGATTCGGTTAACCCCGTCAGACTCGGCAACAATCCCGAAGAACTCAGCAGAGAGGCAATATATAGAATTTATCAGGCAGTTTTCGGACTGATTGACGAAGACGAAAACGACGCTGAGGACCCCGCTAAGGAGGAAAAAAAAACTCTTAAAAAAAAATTAGCGGAGTTAAAAAACAGAAATAAGCCCGTTCCAAAGGAATGGAACAGGATGAAGAGCGAAATCAAGGAACTTCAGAACTACACCCTTGAAATTCTTCTTCAGATTGATGAATTCTGCAAAGAACACGGCATAACATACTATCTTTCGGAAGGAACGCTTCTCGGAGCGGTTCGCCACAACGGATTTATTCCCTGGGATGATGATGTTGATATTATGATGAGCCGTGAGAATTATGATAAGTTCATAAATCTCGGTATGCAGGGCGTTTTCCCCGAGGGTCTTGCGCTTGATTGCTATGAAAACAATAATAAGCATTGGGTTCTTGCGGCAAAAGTTCAGATGAAGAAACCAACAAAGTTTGTTCAGGAAAAAACCTATGGTTTAACCAAATATCACGGACCCTATGTTGATGTTTTCCCGCTTGATTATGTTCCGAAGCCAATGAGCAAAAAGCAACTCAAGCAGAGCAAGGCAACAAGATATGTTCGCAGAATGCTCTTCATCAAAACGAAGTATTCGCTTGTTATGAAAGCAAAACCGAAGAGATATATTCTCAGGGCTGTTCTTCCTTTCATTCCGATGAAGTGGATTTATAAATACCTTGATAAAAATCTCAGAATGTTTGAAACATATAAGGAAAACGGCGAAATCAGGCAGAAGAAATATCTTGCCCACTTAACAAGTTATTATCCTGTTACAAAAGAAACTTTCCCGACTTCCTTCTTCGGCAAACCGAGATATGTTTCGTTTATGGGTCATATGCTTCCGATTCCCTGCGAGGCGGAATTTATGCTGAAAACTATTTACGGCAAGAATTACGACACAATTCCTCCTTTCAAGGTTTTGAAATCAAGAAAACATGCTTTTGTTATTCATAACGAAAACGGCGATATTATCGACGACACTCTTCCCGACGCAAACGCGGAAGATGAAATAAGCGCATACGATTAAACATAATAAAGCAAAAATCCCGAAGGCATTGGCTTTCGGGATTTTCTGTTTTATAATTACGAATTACGAGTGACGAATGACGAATTTCGAATTTCGGGCGACACATTCGCGCTTGATTATATTCGGGCGGATGATATCCGCCCCTACCGAATTCGTTACATCAACAATCTTTGTAGGGTGCGGCGCCCTCGACGCACCGCGTTGATTAACAAATATTATATTGGCACACAAATGAAACAAAAACACTTCCTTTTCAACCGTAGGGGCGATTCACGAATCGCCCGCATTGATTACCAAATATTATATTGGCGCATAAATGAAACGAACCGCATAATTCCGGCGCATTTCCGCGCCCCGAAACGCGAAACGCGCAACTCAATTATTGTCCGAGCGCTTGCGCGAGTAACCAAAATTCGTAATCTCGACCAACGGTTCCCAAAATTTGTTTTCGGCTTGGAGCGCCGACAAATTTTGACCGTTCGGCAGTTCTTTTTGTTCGCTTCATCTGCCACCGGCAGCGCTCGCAAACGAACCGTAATTCGTCATTAAAACAAAAGCCTTGCTCGGTTTTAACCATGCAAGGCTTTGTTTATCAGTTATTCAGTTTTCAGAATTCCCAATTATAATCATCGCCGTTGCCGAGGTCGTCGCTGGTGGAAATATGAATTTGAGTATTATAGTGCGTTATTTCAATTTCCGCATTAATAAATTCTTTTTTCATAAAAACCTCGTTTGATTAAACAGTTGCTGTTTTAACATCTGTGTAAACGGTGATTATTTCAGCGCTTTCGCCTTCGCCTACCTGATAAGTTGCATACGCTCTGTAGGAAACAGTTCCCGAACTTGCGGTTGTAACACTGATTGTGAACTGGTCTGCGCCAACAAGTTTTGTTGATTTAGCACGAAGGATTCCGGTTGTTGAACCTGCGTTTTCAACAACAAGTTCGCTATCGGAGGTTTCGTTTCTTGCAAGCAATATGCCGTATTCAAGAACATTTGCGCTTCCGCTGATAACCTGAGCATTGAAGATAATTTTCTTCTTTCCGCCGTCAACAGGGGTTACAATCGGAGCGCTGTTTTTGATATTGATAACGGGATAAGTATATCCGTCAAGGCTTGTTATCGCTCTGATTTCGTGGGATTCAGTTACGAAGAAAGTTAAATCGGAACCGATGTGGAAGAGTCTGTCTTTTCCGTCAACTCTTTCAACCCATCCGGCAGCATTCGGATAACTTACTTCAACCTTTGTGTTATAAGGAACAGCGTTTGAGCCGGTGAAATCATAACCATCAATAACTTTGCCTCTTTCATCCTTTACAACAACATCGTATTTTTGAACAGACTCACTCTGGGAATAGTTTGCAATAATAACCGTGTTGCCGGAAATGCTTGCTGTTGAACCTTCTATTTCACCGCCGTTTTCATAAGTATAGCCGTTAAATGTATATCCCGGGATAACCTGTGAAGCAGGAAGAGTATATGAACTGCCGACATAATCAACGCAAACTATCGGAGATTTCGTTGAATCGCCTTTATATTTACGCTTAACGGTTACCTTATTCGGAGTGTTTACAGTTTTTGAAACAGCGCGGATATGCATATTGCCGAGAGTGGTTGTTTTAACTCTTGAGCCTTCGCCGATATACTGCTCCGTTCTTTTGCCTTCACCAACTGCGCTTGAATCGAAATTCATATACCATGCAGTTTCATCAGGATTGGAAGCCTTGTTAGTTAAGGTTAACTTTGAACCGTAGGTTACTTTGTTATCATAGATTGTTGAACCGTTTGCACTGATTTCAACACTGTTGCCTGCAGGGTCACCGTTTAATGTAACATCAATGGTGTAGGTTTTAACGCTGTTTGCAAGAGCGGTAAGAATATCGGAAATTGCAAGATTAACATTTTCCTGCGAAACTTCATCATCAACAACTTTTATTGTTGAAGTTCCGTAAGAAACGGTTGAAGTCGGAACAAGATCTGCAACGACTGATTTTGCAGTTGTTATGGAATCATCCTCAGCGTCAAACGCATCATTATCAAGATTAACCGT
>JAFYFO010000375.1 GCA_017543725.1 Eubacterium sp. | reverse complement strand
CTGCAAACGGAAAGTATAAGGCTTCGCTTTTCTATTCGCTTCAATCGCCCTATGTTGACCCCGAAACCCTTGTTCCCGATGCAGACGGTCAGAACAGAGGCATAGGTCAGTCGCTTCCTTACGGCGTAGCGCTCGACGGAACGGCGCTTGACAATATAACCCTTGAATCAACTATTACCTGGGTGTACAGAAACCACTGCGATATTGAACTTGATTTAACCGCAGGTCAGCATACTCTGACATTTACCCATATCAACGGCGACCAGGGCGATAAGGGCAATCTCCAGCTTGTTGCATGCCTGGATAAGCTTGATATTTCAAAATTAACAGGCGAAGAAAACAACTTTGAAATCTGCCTTGATGAAATGAAGAATTTCAAAGAGGGAAATTCCTACAGAGTTACTGCTGTTGCTCCTGCAGAGGGCTATTATGAAATAACGGCAGACGGTGAATTTTCCCTCAAAAAGCAGGTTGTTGATTATGCTTCCGATGCAAAATCATTCTCAAAGTGCAGCATATACGATACGCCTGTAGGCGACATTGTTTTCCTTGCAAAGGGTGCTAATACTCTGTTAGTCAGCGGTGATTCTTCAAAACTCACTTTCACATATCAGAGCGAAAAAACAGAGAACAAATCAACCGTAATTAATTCCTCGGATATGACTCTTGCAGGAAGTAACCCGACTCTTAAAAACAATTCATATGCAAAGAGCGGCAAGGTAATAAGTGAACTCGGCATAGGTCAGAGCCCTGCAGCTGGCGATAAGGGTGATGACAACTTTGCAAGTTTCACCTATAACGCTTCAAGCGAGGGAATGTATAATTTTTCCATTCGATATTCAAATGATGAGCCCGCACCAATTATGGAAAAGGCGGACGGCTCAACCTACATTCACCCCTATAATATCGACCTTGTTGAAAGATATGCCCAGATAAGTGTTAACGGCGGCGAGCCCGAAACAGTATATTTTAAAAATACACTAAGCTGGGACACATTCAAAACGGTTAATGTTCAGCTTGAGTTGCAGCAGGGTGAAAACGAGATAAAGATTTACAACGATAATTCATATCAGTTTTCCAATCTTGTTAATTCAACGGCTCCCGAAATAGATTTAATAACTGTTTCAAAACTTAGTTTAAGCAATGAACCTAACAACGGCTACAACCTTACAATTCAAGATTCTCTGAAAGTAAACTTCTTTATTGATATGCCATACTATGGCGCCGAAGGCGGTCATATTGAGTATAGTTACCTTGAAACTACTGATGATAAAAGCGCTGTGAGGAAAACCTACACTGTTCAGGACAGTGAGATGGCGGTTCAGGAAAACGGAACAAGAAAGCTTATATTAAAGGCGGCTCCCGCTCAGATAGCGGAGAAGTATTTCATAACAATTTATGATGAGGACGGCAATGAAAAAGAGGATATTACTGCTTCGATTGAAGATTATTGCAGAGTTATTCTTTCAACTGAGGCTTATTCCGATTGGCAGGAGTTTGCTCAGGCGCTTTTGAACTACGGTGCACTTGCTGATGAATATTTCGGTTATGCTGCGTTATCAAAAGCGGTAACAGGTGAGGATTATGAAATCAGCCATTCCGATAACTATAAAGCGGAGGTTGATGTAAGCGAATTCAGAAACAAGGCAAAGGCTTCTTTCAAAGAGGGTGTTGACGCTTCGGGCGCAGATATTGCCGTAACCGGAGTTTCCTATGTTGCTCTTATTGACCCCGAACTTCGCTTCTATGTAAACCAGACAAATGATGTTTGGTGCTATTATACCGACCTTGAAATTGACGAAGGTTTAACTGCCGAGTGGATTAAAACCGAAAAAGGAAACTGCGTTCGTGTAACGGGTCTTAAAGCAAGCGATTTTGCAAAAAAATTCACTTTGAAAATCGGAACAGCAGAAATAACCTATAACGGCTATGCATATCTCTATACTGTTTTAACTCAGTCAAACGATGAAAAACTTGTTAACCTTGCAAAAGGCGTTTACAGATATGCTTCGGCTTGTGAAGCAAAATTTTCCT
>JAFYFO010000374.1 GCA_017543725.1 Eubacterium sp. | reverse complement strand
CGGAGCGATAATGCAGACAGGAGCCGCAGTTGCGTCGATAAGATATGAAAGTTTTTCTCTTGAAATATTCTTCTTATCCGTTACGGGACGCATAACGGAACCAACTGTTAAGCAGTTGAAATAGTCGTCAACAAAAATCAGAATGCCGAGCGCGATAGTTGCGAGTTGAGCGCCGATTCTTGTTTTTATATGTTTTGAAGTCCATTCTCCGAATGCCGCGGAGCCCCCTGTTTTATTCATCATTGCAACCAATGAACCGAGAAGAACAAGGAAGATGATAATGCCGATATTCCAAGCATCGGTTATTGAATCAATGAAACCGTCTTTGAAAACATGAACAACCGTTCCTTCAAAATTACCGCCCGAATAGATAATACCACCTGCAAGAATACCGATGAAAAGAGATGAATAAACCTCTTTGGTGATAAGTGCAAGAAGAATTGCGATAATCGGCGGAACAAGCGCCCAGAAGGTTGCATATTTTGAAATTGATTCACGAACCTTTGCAAGCGCGGTCTGAATATTGCTTTCAAAATTTTCGTCGCTTGTTACATTATCCGCATAACCGTCAACATAAGCGGATGCGCCTTCATCCGTTGCAAGGTCGTATTCGGTTACTTCTCCGTCCACATCAACGGAAACGGTTGTTCCTGCCGAAGTCAGAAGCGGCGCTTCTTCGTCTGCAAAAACAGGAAGAGTGCTTACTCCGAAGATGAGAAGAAGAACTGCGAGAATAAGAACAGAACTTATTTTCTTTGCTTTGTTAAACATATAATCCCTCCAATATTTTACTGATTTAATGTTTTAATGTGTTAAATCACAGAAAAATAATATCATAATTTAATACAGATGTCAATAACAATACACATTTTGCAATTATTTTCATAAAATACTTTTGAGGGTGATTATTAATGAAAAGATTTTTTATGCCCGATATTTCGGATAAACGCCTTGAAAACGCGCGCAGAATTCTTGAAGAAAAAGGATATATCTGCGCTCAAAATGAAAAAAATTAAGATTTTACCGTTCTCGGTGTTAACCCCGGTGATGAATTTTTAAAGGACGGCAAGCCTGTTTTTGCAGGAAACGTTAATAAACCGGGCGTTTTTGACTACACGAAAGATGAAAGTTTTGCAATAAAAAACGCATATTTGACCGCCGAGGCGGCTATTGCAATTGCGATTGAAAACAGCGATTTTTCTCTGATTAACTCCCCCGTTCTTATTTGCGGATACGGAAGAATAGGAAAAGCGCTTGAAGATTTGCTCGGCGCTTTCACAAAGGATATAACCGTATGCGCGAGAAAAGATGAACAAAGAGCGCTTGCAGAGTGCCGTGGGTCAAAGACGGCTGATTTTGAAAAACTACTGCACTGTGAAGACTATTTGTTTATTTTCAACACCGTTCCCCATCCTGTTTTTTCTGTCAGAGAATTAATGACTGTTAATAAAGAAGCGCTTTTGATTGATTTGGCTTCTTTTCCCGGCGGAGTTGATAAGCACTACGCAAAACATTTTAAACTGAACTTTATTGAAGCAAGAGGGCTTCCTGCAAAATACTCACCGAAGATTGCAGGAGAATTCGCTGCGCAAACAATTGATAAAATCATAAAGGAGAAAGGCTTATGAAAATCGGCTACTGCCTGACAGGTTCTTTCTGCACTTTCAAAAAGAGCATTGAAGCGCTGAAAGAACTTGTTGAAAGCGGTTATGAAGTTACTCCGATAATGAGCGAGAACGCTTTTTCAACAGACACTCGCTTCGGAGACGCAACAGATATTCAAAATGAAATT
>JAFYFO010000373.1 GCA_017543725.1 Eubacterium sp. | reverse complement strand
TTCGGTGAATAACTGAGCGTGCGCGTCGTCCATAGTTTCAAGTTGCTCCGCCCAGGCGTCTTCTTTTTTAACAAATTCGATATTCTCAATATTATCAAGAGCCGTTATTTTTCTTCCCATTTCGTCGATATCGTCGTCTGTTGCGTCGTCGCTTATGAAAACCATAATAACATTTTCATCCTCGATTCTTTCAACAAGGGAATTGATGTTCAGAAATATCATTGAAGCCGAGCCGATAAGAACAAGGCAACTGAGCAAAACGCAGATTGAGGCAATGCTCATCATACGGTTTGTCCATGTGTTTCTGAAACCTTCTTTAATAAGATATCTGAAACTTGAACCTGTCATTCCTGCTCACCTCCGTTTTCTTCCTCCTGATTTTCCTCCGAGTTGACTATGTTTTCAAGATTATCGAAAACCTCGGCAACATCCTCTTGTTTAACCTCTTCTTCATAGTAGAACATATCGGTTATTTCTTCCTGCTTCTGAGTTTTAAACTGAGCGTATGTCGGGTCGGGAGTGTCGGAAACAACCTGACCGTTCTGAATAACGATAACCCTTCTCTGGAAGGAGCGAACAAGTTCGTGCTCGTGGGTTACCATAACAACGGTTGTTCCGCTGTTGTTGATTTTAGTTAAAAGGTCAACAATTTCGTGGCTCATTTCGGGGTCAACATTTCCTGTCGGCTCGTCCGCAATAATGAGTTCTGGATTGTTGACAAGCGCTCTTGCGAGCGAAACCCTCTGCTGTTCACCGCCCGACAGTTCGTTTGGCATTGAGCGGGCTTTCTTTGAAAGACCAACGAGTTGAAGGATATAGGGAACGCGCTTTCTTATATCTTTTTCTTTCGCGCCGATAACCCTCATTGCAAAGGCAACATTATCGTAAACGCTCATTTTCGGAATGATTCTGAAATCCTGGAAAACTATTCCCATAGTTCTTCTGTAGTAGGGAACCTTTCTTTTTTTGAGCGTTGCGGAAGAATAGCCGTTAACAACAACTTCGCCCTCGCTTGGCTTCTCCTCGTGCATTATCAGTTTTAAAAATGTGCTTTTTCCGGCTCCCGAAGCGCCGACTACGAAAACAAATTCGCCGTCTTCAATCTTGATATTAACATTATCAAGCGCCTTGGTGCCGTTGCTGTCATATACCTTTGTGACATCTTTGAATTCAATCACGGTTTAAACTCCTTAGTTTCAGTTGTTTTAAATGGGATTTATAATATCCCGATAAATAATAATATAACTTTTTATTCAATTATGCAATAGTTTTATGTTGTTTTTTTGTAAACAATGTAACAATTATGTAAACGATTGCAACCTCCCTAAGGGAGTTCAGACAGTGCAGAAGCAGAATTTGATGATTTTTATAATATTTTAAAAAGTGTATTTACTATTTGAATAAAATTTTTTATAATGTTATTTATATATCGGCATTTTTGTAATAATTATTCACAGGTGATAGCATTGAAAAAGTTAAAAAACAGCACAGCAGGATTTATAACGGTCAGTTCCCTTGTTATTGTGGTTATACTTGCGCTTATAACTATCTGGGTTGGTAAGAGCACATCAAACGACACAAGCAGGGCTGTCCGAACAGTCAGCGTTCTTTATCTTGACGAACTCGCAGGAAGGCGCGAGCAGGTTGTTGAAAACAATCTTCAAAACAATATTCAACCCGATATCGGAACTGACAGAACTTCTTCGTCATAAAGAACAGGGCGATTATAAAGCGCTGTACAATCAAAGCCTTGAAAAAATAAACGAACTGAAAACTTTACTCGATTAAGGAATGTAAAAGGGGCTGTTTTTCACAGCCCCTTTGTTTTAGCCTCAGAAAGAATTTTCTTTATCTTTTCAATCTTTTGCTTTGATAACGGTCGCTGTCCGGGTGTGTGGATAGCCTCATCAATAGCATTGGTGCTTTTCAAAATAAGATTGCTTTCTACGGGGCTGTTTCCTTCTACCAGAATAGCATAACCTTCAATCCATGTTCGCTCGTCGTTATTCTCAAGATATTTAGCGAGAATGTAAATCTGTCGCTTTACTTGTTTTATAGGATTCTTGACTTCTTCCTTAAATGTGTTTCCGTATCTGTTTTCCTTGTATTTCACCCACTTATAATCGTCTTCCTCTCCAACAAGACAACCTTTATAATTTTTTGCTTCTATAATGAAAACGCCATATTTGTTTACTACAACATTATCAAGTTCCGTTTGCCGGCCTTTATAGGAGATTGAAATGTTGGTGAACAGATAATCATCTTCACGGAGAACACTTTCTATGGCGCCCGTTGCCTCATATTCACCGAGCCGACCTGCCCGCTTCTCAGGCGCTTCAAATATCCACGGAGTATTGGTGCTGTCGGTTATTCCAAAAGCGATAGCAGCAATAACAACAAAAATAATTAATATCAGTATTGCTATTATTACAAAATAACCCACAGTTCGCAACTCCTTTCCTGTAATCTTCAGACTTTTTTCAGCCTCAAAACGGCGCGAAAAACTAATAATATTATACAAGGAATCGCCGATGTTTTCAATATGAATGTATTATCACATTCATTGTAACGATTTTATTAATCTATTTGAGTCTTTTCAGTTGATTTGATTACTAAAAAATGTTAATATAAAATCAGCATATAATGAAAGGTTGTCGGTTATTATGAGCGAACATCATCATTCTGTCGGTGCTGAAAGTTTGGAAGAACTGGAAGCGTTAATGGAATATATGATTAATCACAACGCAAATCATGGCAAAGAACTTTTGCAGATTGCCGAAAAACTTAATGAAAACGGCAATTTGCAAGCGGGCAAAAAAACTATTGAGGCGCTTGACGAATATAATAAAGGCAATGCGCTGCTGAAAGAGGCGCTTGGCTTTTTAGGTGATGAGAAATGAAGGATTTAAAATATTTATATGAATTTGAAAACCTGTTGCAGGAGGCTAATAACGAACTCGTTCAACAGGCAAAGAAAGACGGCAAGTTATGCCTTGCCTACACCTGCTACCATGTTCCCGAAGTTCTTCTCAACCTTCCGGGATGTTTTTCAACAAGGCTTCGCGCACCGAGAACGGGCTCGCTTGATATTTCAACATATTATATGAGTTCGTTTTTGTGCGGATTTTCAAAGGCGCTCGTTGAAAGAGGAATCGAGGGCGGTTATCATCATCTCGACGCTCTTTTCGGAACTGAAACCTGTTCCCAGATGAACAGAGCCTATGAGCATTTCGAAATCCTGAATTTAGTTGATAACGAAAAGTTTTTTGTTACAATTTCGGATGTTCCGTTTAAAATTATGCCACACACCATAAAGCACTATAAAAGGCAGATGCAGGAAAAAGTTCTTGATAAACTGCACGAAGTTTACGGCGTTGATATCAGCGACAGCGCTTTAAGAAAAGCCGTTGAAGAGCATAATGAAGTGTGCCGACTGATAACGGAAATAGGCGAATACAGAAAAGAGGAAAATCCAAGAATAACAGGATATGAATTCCATGTTCTCAGCCTTATTTCCTACTGCTGCCCAAAGTATCTCATTATTGATAAACTGAGAGAAACGGCTGAGGAACTGAAAACAAGAGTTCCTGATGAAAAGAAGAACTACAGGGCTAAGATTGTTGTTGTCGGCTCTGAAATGGACGACCCCGATTTCACAAAACTTATCGAGGATTCGGGCGCGCTTGTTGTTGCAGACCGTTTCTGCTTCGGCTCTCTTCCCGGCAGGGAGGAGATTCATCTCACCGAAGACGGCGATGTTCTGGAGCAGATTATTGTTCACTATATGAAAACCTGTCAGTGTCCGAGATATATGTCGCAGGACAAGGTTCAGGACAGACGCGATTATGTTAAAAAACTTGTTGAGGAATACCATGCTGACGGCGTTTTATACGAACAACTTAAATTCTGTGAATACTGGGGATATGAAAGAGCGCTCGCTTCGCATATTGTAACAAATGATTTCGGTATTCCGTCAGTCTGCGTTGACCGTCAATACACGGCAAACGCCTCCGGTCAGTTAAGAACAAGGGTTCAGGCATTCGTTGAAAGCCTTGAAATAAAGAAAATTCAAAGAGAAAAGGAGCAGGCAAAATGAGTTTAAAATCAAAACTTAAAAACCTTTGGCGCAACGAGCCGAGCAGACTCGGAGATTTGCACGAGGATAAAACAGGACTGCTCAAACACAGGGAGTGGCGCGGTATATCGGACACAATGTATGACTACTGCCGCTGGCTTATAACCTGGAAAGATGTTATCGTTATGGCGGTAAAAGCGCCTGTTTCAACAGTCAAGGGCATTGCAAATTATCGCTGGATGGCAAGTTATCTTTCCGCACCCGCATGGGTTGACAGACATACGGAAGGGCTGAGAGGTCCGCAACTGAGAATAACCCATCTTCATATGAATATGCTTGTTAAGCCGACAACGGATTTAATCAATTTCCTTTTGACCAATGACAGGCATTTTCACGAGAAATCAAAATGGGCGGATAAAACCGTTAATGTTGATGAAATCTTTTCATCTGAGTTTATCGCAGGTTTTCCGAATTTAAGGGATAACCATGTTACAACCATTCCGATTTTCCTGACCTCAATGGTTGACCAGAATATAACTCCCCCCTATCTTGATATAACGGAAAGTTACGGCGTTCCCGCAGATGTTTGCCCCCTTCCCTCCGCCGAGGCAGGAGTTGCAATCAATGATGATTATCCGCTTATCGGAAAATGCGCGCTGACTTGCAATATGCCCTGCGACGGTTCGATTATCAACTCATCATACATAGACAGAAGATTCAATATTCCGACTCAGGTTATAAATGTTCCTCTGCGCTACAACGGTGAGGATGTTCAGGAATATGCTGTTGACGAGATTAAATCCGCTATTAAGTTTGTTGAAGAGCAAACAGGCGAAAAATGGGACTGGGAACACTTCTTCAAGGCAATGAAGCAGTATAATAAGCAGACCGAATATGAAATTCAGAAATGGGAGGTTAACAAAACCGATTATCCCCAGATGACAGGAGCAACCTTCTGGCTTTACAGACTGTTTTATTTCCATATTTCGGGCGGTATGGACAGCCGTTTCTTAAAGACCGATAAAAAGGTCAATAAACTTATGATGAACGCATATGAAAAGAAAACGAAATGTTCAAAGGAAATGCGCCACAGAGCGATTGTCTGGTCCTGCCCCGCAAACTACTATACAAGCCTTGCAAACTGGCTTGAAAACTGTTGGGGCGTTAACGTTGTTATGGATATGGAAACAATGATTTCCTATTATATGTATGACACCGAAGACAAGGAAAAAGCGCTCGGCACGCTTGCAAAAACTCTTCAGAGAACAACAATGCGCAAACACACAAAGGGCGGTTATGCAAATGTTGTTGACGAACTCTGGAGAATTGTTGAGGAATTCAACGCCGATATGGTTATTATGTATGACCAGATTTCCTGCAAGGGAATGGACGGATTGAACGGAATTTTTGACGACCAGGCAAGAGAACATAATGTCAGTTTTATATGGGTTCCTCAGGACCTGATGGACCCGCGCACTATTTCAAGAAGGGATATGCGCGAACATATCAACAAGTATATGACAACCGTTCTTCAGGAAGAACCCGTTGACCCGACATTAGTTGATTTCGACGATACATTAGCATGGTAACATCGGATTTGAATGAATTAAATCACCATCTGAAAAGGAGATAAAAAATGAAATATTTCGGAGGCTGCGATGTAGGCTCAACCTACACCCAATGCGTTATCCTTGAT
>JAFYFO010000372.1 GCA_017543725.1 Eubacterium sp. | reverse complement strand
GTAATTATTTAAAATAGTTCTTTATTTTTCTTCTCATTCATAGTATAATAAATTATTATAATTCAAAAATGATAAACTGTTTTTAGTTTTCGGGAGGATAAAATGCATATCAGAAAAGAATTTGAAAACGGAAAACTAACCGCAAGTATTGAAGGCAAAATTGACACCGCAACAGTTCCTGATGCAACTCAGCAACTTGAAGCGGAAATTGATAATATTGATTGCCTCGTTCTTAATTTTGAATAAAAACTAAAAATGCAAAAAAAACTTCTGTTTGAGCCGATTTCTCTGCCGATGAAAAGCAAAGTGGAGTCAATTCGCAGGGAATTCGGAAATAACCTTTATGTTTATAATTTCGCCTCGCTTTATTCGTGGCAGAAAGATGAGCAGTACGAAATCTGCTTTTTTAAAGACGCTTTTTTGATTAAAAACGGCGCCGAGGGAGAAAACGCGTTTTTGTTTCCCTGCGGCAGTGAAAGCGGCAAGAAAGAATTGATTGAAGCGCTGCTTGAATATGATTCGCTTGATTTATATTGCCTGACGGATGAGGATAAAGAATTCCTTGAAAAAGAATTTCCGCTCAGGTTTGAATTTGCCGAAAGGCGCAGCGAATTTATTTATTTATTTGATAAGGAATCCCAGATTGCCCTTGAGGGCAAAGAATATAAAAAACAGCGCCATCAGATTAATATCGGTAAAGCCTCGGCAGAGGAGTGGAAAACAGAGCCGATATGCGAGGCAAATATTGAAAGGGCTATCGAAATCAACCGTAAATGGGCCCAGGGAAAAGGCGGCTCAGGGCTTTTGGATGCGGACGCCGCCGAATGTGCGCTTGAGCATTTTTTTGAACTTTCAATGTTTGGAATAATTTTTCAGGCGGACGGGGAAGACGCAGCCTTCGTTGCAGGCTCTTTCATAACGCCCGAAATTTTCGATTTAGCCTTTTGCAAGGTGTTGGGCGACAGGCGCGATTTCTTTATAAGATGGGAATTCTTCCGCGCTTTGCCGCAGGAAGTTAAAACAATAGATTCCGAAGAGGATTTGGGTATTGAGGGACTGAGAATCAATAAACTTTCCCGTCATCCCGAGAAACTGAGACACATCTGGAAAGGCAGTTTAAGTTTATGAGCAATCCAGCAAGTTTAAATAGCCATACTTTTACCGACAGAATGTTCCGTCGGCTTTTTCTGCCAACCCTTCTTTCGGCAATAGGATGGGCGCTCGGCGATATTGCAGACGCTCTTTTCGTCGGCATCCGTCTTGGCAAGGTGGGTCTTGCAACAATGTCGCTTGTTGCCCCCGTTTATATGATTTATAATGTTCTGGATGTTGGCATAGCGGTCGGCGCTTCGGTTAAATATACCCAGGCGCTCGGAAAAGGCAATGCGAAAAAAGGCGTTGAAATCTTTTCTCAGATGCTGATAGTCGCCCTTATAACAAGTGTTGCTGTCGGCGCTGTCGGCTTGGCGGCAATGCCTTATATTCTGCGCTTTCTGGGCGCAGGAACACCCCACGGCGAACTCTGGAACTACACAAGAGAATATTTGCAGATTATGTTTTTGGGCGCTCCGTTCACCTTTTTATATTTTCTGCTTTATTACTGCGTTCGCTGCGACGATAACGAAAAACTCGCAAGCGCGGGCTACACAATAGGCTTTTTAACCGATGTTGCCGCAAGCGCTGTGTTTATTATGGGATTTAAACTTGATGTTCGCGGCGCAATTTATGCAACCGTTTTGGGAAAGATAGTCGGCGTTTGCATTTTTATGTTCCATTTCACAAGAAAATGGGCAATCCTGCGTTTTCGCCCCTGCAAACCGAATTTCAGGCTTATCTCTTCCGCTTTAAAAACCGGAATGTCTTCCTCTTTCGGCTACATAGGTCAGTTTGCCGCGCTGATAGCGGTCAATAATATTTTAATGCGCATCGGCGGCTCAGGCGCTCTTGCTATATTGAATGTTGTTCAGGATGTTTCCTATGTTGCGCTTGCAATATATACGGCTCTCGGCGATACCGTTCAGCCGCTCAGTGCAACTTTTTATGCCGAGCATAATGAGCCTGCAATAAAGCGCGTTATGACCCTCGGTCTGAGAATAGGCGTTATCAGCGGATGCATTATTTCCGCTCTTTTTGCGATTTTTGCGCCCTCTGTCTGCCAACTCTTCGGTCTTAGCGGAGAAGCAATATCATCGGGGGCGTTTGCCGTTTTCTTGTTCTGCCTTTCCGTTATTCCCGCAGGAATCAATATGATTTGGAGTTCGTGCTTCCAGGCAACCAAAAGAGAAAAAATTGTTTTCCTGATAAATCAACTGCGAACCTTTGTTTGTTTTCTGCTCTTCGCGCTCGTTTTATCCCAATTAGGAATAAAATGGTTTTGGTTTACCTTCCTCGGAGCGGAAGTTCTGACTTTGCTTATCTGGGTTCCCATTGCCCTTTCAAAAAAACAAAAAGTTTCAGACAGGGTTTTCACCTATATGCTTGATGTCAACAATGCGGATATTGCAAAAATGCTGAGTGAGGCGGAGGCATTTTGCGAAGCAAACGAAGCAAGTATGAAACAGTCGTATTTTATCTCAATGTGTATTGAAGAGGTTTGCCAGGCAATAATTGAAAACGCCTTTAAAAAAGACGAGGATGAATATATTCAGTTCACTTTATGCTTTGAAAACGACGGCTCCATTATTCTTCATTTCCGTGATAACGCCGTTAACTTCAACCCATTTGCAATGAAGATGGGTCAGAATTATGACGACCCCGAACAACTTGCCTCGCTCGGAATTCAGATTGTTAAAACCAAATCAAGGGAATTCTTCTACCGCCGTTATTCCGGCTTCAACACACTGACAGTGGAGGTTGAATAGCGCTTGAATACAGAAATACGCATAGCAAATAATCAGGATATTCCCGCACTTTGCGAAATATGGAAAAACTGTTTTTCCGACAGCGAGGAATATATCAAATATTTTTACAGCGATAATTTCAATCGGATAAAAACATATATTTTAACCGTTGATGAAAAACCTGTCAGTATGATAAATATGCTTCCCGCCTTATTTGAAAACAAAGGCGCCTCACAAGGCGCAAGGTTTCTTTATGCCGTTGGAACGCTGAAGGCTCATCGCGGTAAGGGCTATATGGGAAAGTTGATTGATTTTGCGAAAAATCAGGCTGAAGAAAACGGATTTGCCCTTTTCTTAAAGCCCTCAAACCCTGCGCTGACAGACTATTATAAAGCCTTTGGCTTTGATATTAATTCTTATTTCCGTCTTGTTTCAATAACTCCCGGCGAAAAATTTTTGCTTTCGGTTTGCGAAACTTCTCCTGCGGAATATAACCGCCTGAGAAACGCAGCCTTTGATGATATCCCCTATGTTAAATGGGAGGAGGAGCATATTCGCTGGTGCATTGAGGAAAACAAATATTTCTCGGGCAAAACAATTAAGTTTGAATTTGACGGAAAAGAGCATTTTCTTCTTGGGTATCCCGAGGATAAAACGCTTATTATCAATGAAACCGATTTATCACTCAGTCAGTTAGAGCAATTAAGCGGCGCGCTTTGCAATATCTTCAAAACAGAAATGATTAAGGCTTATATGCCCGATTATTCCTGCGGTGAAGGGGAGAGGATTATTTCCTCCGTTGCATATAACGCTGCTGTTGATAAAACATATATAAATCTTATTCTGATATAAAGGAATGGTATTTTTATGAAAGATGAAAAGAGTAAAAAGAAGAAGACTGTATCGCTTCGGAAAAAATCAGTTTCCGTTGTTTTGCTTGCCACGGTTGTAATATCTCTTATAACTGTTTCCGTCAGCGGTATTTTCTACACAAAGCATATCTTTGAGCATTATAAGCGCCTTTCGGAGCAGTTGGCGGATACCGCCGCTTCAATGATGAGCGCCGAAGATATTTCGCGTTATTATACCGAGGTTAAAAAAATAACGCCCTATGACGACGATAAGTATAATAATGATGAAGCCTATCGCGCGGCATACGATAAGCAGGCTAACGCCCTCAAGGATGAAAAATATCAGCAAATGCTTGAGACTCTTTTCGTTTTTGCGGATGAATCAAAAAACAGAAACGATATTGAATATATCTATGTTCAGGTTATTGAGGGAAATCAGGTTACATATATTTTCGACGCGGACCACACCGATGAGCAGTATCAACTCGGAACGGTGCGACCCGTATCGGATGAGATAAGGAATAAAAGCGGTCTTGAAAACGGAATTCCCGCGTTTGTTTCAAACAATCCCGATGACGGCTGGCTCTGCTCCTGTATGCGCCCGATAAAGGATGCAAAAGGCAAACCCGTTGCCCTTGTCGGCGTTGATATTTCAATGAGCAGGGTTGTTTATCTCGGCATTATTTATATTGTCACTCTTATTGCAATTGTTCTTTTCATTTCTTGCTTATTAATCTTCCTCATTCTCAGGGGCGTTGAGAAATCCCTGGTTAAACCAATCAACCAACTTTCCAGCGCGGCAAGAAGTTTTGTTGAGGATAAGGGCGAAGAACTGAACAAGGAATCAACCATTTCAACGCTCAATATCAACACGGGCGACGAAGTTGAAACGCTTTGGAAATCCATTCGTCATATGGAACAGGATATCAACGACTACATAGTTCATTTAACTGCTGTTACCGCCGAGAAAGAAAGAATCGGCGCCGAACTCGGACTTGCAACAAGACTTCAGGCGGATATGCTTCCGAATATTTTCCCCGCTTTCCCCGACAGAAAAGACCTTGATATTTTTGCAATGATGACCCCTGCAAAAGAGGTTGGCGGAGATTTCTATGATTTTTTCCTTGTTGATAATAAACATCTTGCAATGGTTATGGCGGATGTTTCGGGTAAAGGTGTTCCGGCGGCGCTCTTTATGATGATGAGCAGAATTCTCATTAAAAATGCCGTTATGAGCGGAAACACTCCTGCGGATGCGTTGATGTCCGTTAACAATCAGATTTGCGCAAACAACCGTGAGGAAATGTTTGTAACCGTATGGCTTGGCATTGTTGATTTAAAGACCGGACTTCTCAGCGCCGCAAACGCAGGCCACGAAAAGCCGATTGTTAAGTCGCCGAACGGAGATTTTGAAGTTGTTAACGACAGACACGGTTTTGTTATCGGCGGTATGGAAGGGCTGAAATACCGCAACTATGATATCCAACTTCAAAAGGGTTCAAAACTTTTCTTATATACAGACGGTGTTGCTGAAGCAACCGATGCAAATGATGAACTTTACGGCATTGAAAGAACGCTCGACGCGCTCAACAGTTGCAAGGATGAAAAGCCCAAAGCGATTCTTGAAGCGGTTAAGGCTTCCGTTGATTCATTTGTCGGCGATGCTCCGCAGTTCGACGATTTAACAATGCTTTGCTTTGAGTTTGAGGGCGAAGAAAACGAACTGACCATTGATGCAAAACTTGAAAATGTTGAAAAAGCAATAGATTTTGTTGCTGAAAAAGTGGGAAAAATGCCGTTTTCGCTCAAAGAAAAAAACCGGATTGAAATAGCGGTTGATGAAATTGTAAGCAACGTTGCAAGATATGCATACGGCGACGGAGTCGGAGAAGTAAACATTCGTGTTGAGAGCGATGATGAGGGTATGACCTTAACTGTAACAGACAGCGGAATTCCCTATAATCCGCTTGAAAAAGAAGACCCCGATGTAACTCTTTCCGCAGACGAAAGAGGCATTGGCGGCTACGGAATTTTCATTGTTAAAAACACTATGGATAAAATTGATTATGAATATTCCGACGGCAAAAACATTCTGATTATTCGTGAAAACTTTAAAAAATAAGAGATGTTGTTATAAAAAGATTCTTCAGTAAAGCCGCAGGAAAGCCTGAAAAACCTTGCAAAAGGCGTTTACAGATATGCTTTATCAGCAGAAGAAACATTCGTCTGATGATATTATAACGGATGAAAAACTATATAATTATTTTATAGGATTTATTTAAATAATTTTTTATGAGATAATATAGTCGGTTATTCTCAGGAGGTATCGTATGAAAAATTATGCAAAAAAAATAACCGCCGCTTTTCTTGCGGCAATGTTGGTGATTTCGGCAATGCCTTTTTCGGCATATGCCGCAGACGGAATATCATATGTCCGCCGCTCGTGGAATGCGAGCACAAAGCAGGTTGAAAAAGTAACTGACACCTGCACAAACTACACTCATTTGTGGGATTATTCCGAGGATGAAGACCACACTTTGTACAGCGGTTGGTATATTGCCGATAACGGTTTGAATTTTGACGAACTCGAAGTTATCGGAACTGTTAATATTATCGTTCCCGACGGTAACTATCTGTACTGTGATGAGGGTATTATTGTTAATCCCGGCAACACTCTCAATATCTACGGTCAGGCAAATGACAGCGGTATTCTTGATATATTCAATTCCGATAACTACTGTGCAGGTATCGGCGGCACCGACGAAACAAACTGCGGAACCATCAATATTTACGGCGGAACCGTTAAGGCGGAAGCCGACTACGAAGCAGCAGGTATCGGCAGCGGCGACGAAG
>JAFYFO010000371.1 GCA_017543725.1 Eubacterium sp. | reverse complement strand
TTTAAGAAGAACAAAGGGCGAAAGCGAAAACAAGGAAACCGAAAAGCAGGTTGTTATTTATGATAATCTCGAAATTAACATAACAAATTACGAGATGAAGGTTAAGGGCGTTGCTGTTGACACTCCGCCTAAAGAGCTTGAACTTATCTATCATTTCGCTTCAAATCCAAACAGGGTTTACACCCGCGACCAACTTCTTGATGAAGTCTGGGGATTTGATTACTACGGCGATTCAAGAACCGTTGATGTTCATGTTAAAAGACTTCGCGAAAAACTTGAGGGCGTTTCCGATAAATGGGCGCTTAAAACCGTTTGGGGCGTTGGATATAAATTTGAAACAAAAGATTAATAAGGAATATCGGTTGTAAGATGGCTCTTTCAGGATTAAAAAGCAAACCGAAGGGCAGGGGAAATATTTTCTTAACCTACTTTCTTATGTTTGCTTCAATATTTCTGGTTACATTCGTTGTGCTCGGAACTTCGCTCATCATTCTTGTTAACAAATATGCCATTGATGAAAAAACAAATCTTTTGAGAGAAAACACTCAGTCGATTGCAAAAAATGTTTCGCAAACGCTGATAGTTAACAATATGAACAGCGATTATTCATATGAAAAAGAGGTTATCTGCGAATCTCTCTTAGTTGTTTCAAACTGCATCGACAGCGACGTTTTCGTTTGCGATAACGAGGGAAAGATTATTCTCTGCCGCGAGCAGGTCGGCATTTCGCCGTACTACGACGCTTCAATGGTCTGCGATAAACATAAGAAATTCAAGGTTAAAGATAATCTCATTCAGCGTGTTTTTGAAGACGGAAACGCCTTTGCAAGCATAACGATTGATAATAAGGAATACTATATTGTCGGGACGGCGATTATCGCGCCGACTTATTCCCACGGTGAAAACGATATAATCGGCTCGGTTTTTGCAATTGTTGAATCGGGAACAACCGAACTTGTTTCTTCCGTTTTGAAAATCTTTATCATTGTTGCAGTAATCTGCTTGCTTGCGGGCTGCATTATGATATGGCTTCTGACAAAGCGGATGGTAACTCCGCTCAGGCAGATGAGCGCTGCGGCAAAGAGTTTTGCGCTCGGCGATTTTTCATACAGGGTTAAAATCAGCAGTAATGATGAACTTGCCGATTTGGAATACGCTTTCAACGAAATGGCTGACGCGCTTGATAAACTTGAAAATTCGCGCCGCTCATTCGTTGCAAATGTTTCCCACGAACTCAAAACGCCGATGACTTCAATTGCAGGATTTATCGACGGTATTCTCGATGGAACAATTCCCAAAGATAAGCAGGAATACTATCTTAAAATCGTCAGCGACGAAGTAAGACGGCTTTCGCGCCTTGTTGTTGCTATGCTCAATATGAGCAAGATGGAATCGGGCGACTTTGAAATGAAGCGGAAAAACTATAATATAACCGACCAGATAATTCATATTCTTTTAACTTTCGAACAGAAAATTGAGAAAAAGAATATTGAAATCAGAGGTCTTGAAGACGCAAAGCCCTATCGTGTGAATGCGGACGCCGATATGATTTATCAGGTTATATATAATCTTTTTGATAACGCCGTTAAATTCACTAATGAAAACGGATATATCAATATCTCTCTCAGCGAAAAAGGAAACTTTATTGAGGTTTCAATTGCAAACAGCGGAGAGGGAATAAACAAGGCGGAACTTTCAAGAATATTTGAAAGATTCTATAAGGTTGATAAGTCAAGAAGCCTCGACGCCAAGGGCGCAGGACACGGACTTTATATAGTTAAAATGGTTGTTGAAATGCACGGCGGAAGAATCTGGGCTGAATCAAACAGCGAAAACGAAGCGTGCTTCATCTTCCTTCTTCCCAAAGCAAAATAATTCAACCGAAAAGGAGTAACAAACTATGGACAATTATTATAACAACAACGGTTTTGGAACGGATAACCAAAACAATCAAAACAATCAAAACGAGGGCAATTATTATTCACCTCAGCAAAATCAGAACAGGCAGTTCTATACGCCTCCGGTTTATAATATGCCCCCTCAAAACAATTATCCCATGGGCAATGTTAAACCGAGAAAGAAGAATAAAACTCTTTTGGTTATAATCATTCTTATTATTGTTTGCGCATTTGTCGGCACTGTCGGAATCGGTATGGCGCTTTATAATGGTTCGGGAAGCGGCAGTTCCTCGAAAACCTCGCAGTCGCAAAGCGCAGAAGATTCAAATAACGAAGCGGATGATTCAGCGGCGGCAAGCGTTGTCGGCAGTGATGAAGCGGCAAAGAATGATAATGACGGCAATTTAACTGCGGCAGGCGTTGCCTCAAAGAGCAAGGCTTCCTGCGTTGGTATAACTGTTTACACCCAGCAAAGCGCATACAGTTATTTCTATAACTACGGTCAGTCCTCGGATTCCGGCGAAAAAGTTGCGTCAGGCGAAGGCTCGGGTGTTATAATGAGCGAATCAAACGGAAAAACATATATTATGACCTGCGCTCATGTTATTGCAGAAGGAAGTTCTTTCACGGTAACTCTTGATAACGATAAGGAATACGATGCAACTCTTATCGGATACGACAGCCAGACCGATATCGGCGTTCTTTCAATCAACGCAACAGGGCTTCAGATTGCCGAATTCGGCGACAGCAAGGATATTGAAGTCGGCGAGGATTGCGTTGCAATCGGATGCCCGGGCGGTTTAACTTTCAAAAACAGCGTAACAAGGGGCATTGTTTCGGCGCTTGATGTTCCTGTTTCATCCTCAATCGGATATAATAACGAATGTATTCAGGTTGACGCCGCAATCAATCCCGGCAACTCGGGCGGAGCGCTCTTCAATATGCAGGGTCAGGTTATCGGAATAAATTCTTCAAAAATTGCTTCAACGGAATATGAGGGAATGGGCTTTGCCGTTCCAAGCAACACGGCAGTTGAAACCGCAAATTCTCTTATCAAAAACGGATATGTTGCAGGCAGAGCGAAGATTGGTATAACTTATAACACCCTTGCAAACTACAGAAGTTCAAATGCAATTCTCAATGCGCTTGAAGAAAAGGGCTTCAAAAAGGCTGAGGGAACAATGGTTATTCAGGAGATTGATTCCGAATCAGACCTTAAAAACAGCAATATCAAGCAATATGATATGATTGTTGCAATAGACGGCAAAACTTTAACCTCGGTTGATGTTATGACCTCGGCTCTTTCAAAGAAAAAGCCCGGCGACACCGTTACTCTTTCAATTGCAAGAATTGAAAACAACAAAATCAAAACCTTTGAAATCAAATGCAAACTTATTGAATCAAAGTAATATCAAACAAAAAAGCCGTTTCGGATTAGCGAAACGGCTTTCAGACTGTAGACAAAGGGCATAACCGCGCAAGTGTTTTTTAATACACATTGTTGTAGGGAGCGGCGACCTCGACGCTCCGCGTGTGAAACACCCTTTAAAATATCAATATTAAAATTCCCGAGAACATCGAATTCTCGGGAATTTTTGCGCTTTTTATTTTTTGCTCGGGGGCGGTACCTTTGTACAGCACCCGCTCACAAGAAAACAAAATTCTGCACCTTTCTCTAAAGTCTGCAGCGTGTCTCCATTATATTTTTTTAGGTTTGTCGACACGCTGAAAGCCGTTTCGGATTAGCGAAACGGCTTTTTTAATATTTCATATATTGCTGAGAAGTTTATTCAGAAGTTTATAAAGTTCGGCGGCTTCTTCACGCGTCAGTTTAACGCATTGCCCCATTTTTATCGGAATATCAATTGCTTTGTCCTTGAGTTCTTCGCCTTTTTGGGTTATTGAAACAAGGAGGTTTCTTTCATCGTCTTTGGAGCGCTTGCGCTCAATATAGCCCTTTGCTTCAAGTTTTTTCAGCAGGGGAGTGAGCGTTCCCGAATCGAGAAAAAGATTTTCGCCGAGTTCTTTAACATTAACGCTTTTTTTATCCCATAAAACCATCATGGTTATATACTGGGTGTAGGTTAAATCAAGTTCGTCAAGAAAGGGCTTATATCTTTTAACAACCTCTTTTGAACACGCGTAAAGCGGAAAACATAGTTGATTTTCAAGTTTTAAGACATCGTAGTTTTTTTCCATTTCCATCACCTTAACTGTAATGCAAGAGTGAAAAATTCGAATTTCGCTTAAGAACTGCATTTCAGGCGGTTCGGATTCATTTCACTCTGCCTAACATAAAAATACAATCTAATTGTACGCAATTAGATTGTATTTGTCAAGTTAAATATTTTTTGTTGTTGAAATTATTTTTCCGTTTTTGAAGAAAGTTCTCGGAACTCTCCTTGTTATTTTGCAGGGAAGTTCATAATTGAAGGAAAACGCCGCCTCCGAAACTTCTTCCATGGAAAGCCCGTCGCCGATTAAAACAACTTCGTCACCGATTTTTGCATCGGGAATATCGCTTATATCAACCATAAACTGGTCCATACAAACTCTGCCGATAATCGGCGCTCTTTTGCCGTTTATAACAACTTTGCCTTTGTTTGAAAGCGCTCTCGGATATCCGTCGGCATATCCGACGGGGATTGTTGCAACAAGGGTTTGAGAACTTGTTTTGAAAGTTCCGCCGTAGGAGATTTCGCGCCCTGCTTCAAGCGTTTTGATATGGGAAATATGACTTATCCATCTCATAACGGGCTTGATATCAAGCAGTTTTTTATCAACTTCGTGCGAGGGATAAAGTCCGTATAAAATAATTCCCATTCTGCACATATCATAGTATTTATCAAAATTCATAATTCCTGCGCTGTTGTTGATATGCTTAATCGGAATATTAATATTTCTTTTTTCAAGAAGTGCGATGAATTCATCAAATTTTTCCCTTTGCCTGAGTGCTTTTGATAAATCGCTTTCATCTGCTGTTGCAAAATGTGAGAAAAGTCCTTCTGCGCAGATGTTATCGAGTTTTGAAATTTTTTCGCATATATCTGCGCTTTCTTCATTAACCTGAAAACCTATGCGGCTCATTCCCGTGTCAACACAGAAATGGAAGAAAGCCTTTTTACCGCAGCGCTTTGCCTGTTCGGAAAGAGCGGCAGCGTCTTCATAATGGAAAATCGGAATTCTTATATCGTTTTCAACAACATCTTTAAATTCACAGGGCGAAACCCAGCCGAGAATCAGAATCGGAGTTTTAATCCCTGCTTTTTTCAGTTCAAGCGCTTCTTCAAGGCAGGCAACGCCGAAAAAATCGCATTTTCCGTCGAGAAATTTCCCGATTTGGACAGCGCCGTGACCATATGCGTCCGCTTTGATAACGCCTAAGATTTTAACTCCCTCGGGGAGTTTTTTTCTTGTGTTGTTATAATTAAACTCGATAGCGTCAAGACTAATCTGAGCCTCTGTTCTGTTAAACATTTTACGCCTCCGAAAAAGTGTTATCCTTATTCTATAACTTTTAATATAAAATTTCAAGTATCTTGTAAATTATAATATACTATGGTATAATATTATTTAATTATGCAATGCACGCAGTGCAATTCATGACAAAGTCAATTCATGGCTTGCCAATTCATGACGGAGTCAATTC
>JAFYFO010000370.1 GCA_017543725.1 Eubacterium sp. | reverse complement strand
CTTTTCTGCTGTTCCTGCGGAAGATGCGATTTCCCGGGAGGCTCTGAGCAGGAGATGATTTCATCCCTTCAAAAACTCAAAAATCTTGACGGAGATTTTAAGGTTATGCCCGGACACGATGAAGAATCAACGCTTGAATTTGAAAGAAAAAACAACCCCTACTTAAAATAATTACGAATTACGAATTACGAGTTACGAATTTCGGTTACTCGCGCAAGCGCTCGGACAATAATTGAGTTGCGCGTTTCGCGTTTAATTTTCAAATGAAACGAAATAAATAACTTCGGCGCATTTCCGCGCCCCGAAATTCTTCACTCTTCACTCTTCACTCTTAATTCTTAACTCAATAATCCTCTTCACTCTTAACTTTTTATAACTATGATTATTAATAACATAAACCACGACTGCTCGTATCAAACTGAAAAAATTGCGCTGACATTTCTTCCTCTTGAAAAATTGGGGGAGGATAACGGCGTTGTTGTTTCAAGCGAGGTGCGCGGCAGTTTAATTTTTGCAGATGTTAAAATTTTCAGCAAAAGCATACATAAGGAAAAGCATATTTCAGAAACCGAGGATACCCGGCACAGCATATCCGTTTTGCTTTATGAGGCGTTGTCGGAAATAACAGGTTTTCGTCCCCCTTGGGGAATACTCTACGGAGTTCGTCCCGCAAGGCTGATGCATTCAAGAAGCGAAAAATACGGATATGAAACAGCAAAAGAACTTTTTAAAGCCGATTTAACGGATGAAAGAAAGATAAATCTTACTTTTGAAGTTATGGAAAGGGAAAATAAAATCATTTCACTTTCAAAGGAAAATTCCTTTTCGCTCTATGTTTCAATTCCGTTTTGCCCTTCAAGATGCTCATATTGCTCCTTCGTTTCCCACAGTATTGAAAACGCAAAAGATTTGATTGAGCCCTATGTTAAACTGCTTTGCAGGGAACTTGAAGAAATCGGGAAAATTGCCGCAAAACTCAGCCTTAATCTTGAAACAATTTATTTTGGCGTCGGAACGCCGACAACTCTTTCACCTGAGCAGTTAAACAGTGTTCTCAGCACAGTTGAAATAAATTTTGATTTATCAAATCTCAGGGAATATACGGTTGAAGCCGGCAGACCGGATACGATAACCGAGGCAAAACTTTCTGCGCTTTTAAGCCGCAATGTCGGCAGAATCAGCATAAATCCGCAGAGTTTCAATGATGATGTTTTAAAGGCAATCGGAAGAAAACACAGTGTTGAGCAAACAATTGAAGCCTTTGAACTTGCAAAAAGACTCGGCTTTGATAATATAAACACGGATTTAATCGCAGGGCTCAGCGGCGATAATTTTGAATCGTTTAAAAACAGTGTTGAAACCGCCGTTTCCCTCGGCGCGCAAAGCATAACCGTTCATAATCTTTCGCTGAAAAGCGGAGCATTTCTTGTAACAGAAAATGAGTATTTTGATATTGCAAGAAAACAGGAAGCAGCGCAGATGATAGATTTTGCGTATAGTGAGCTGAAGTCAAACGGATATAATCCTTATTATATGTATCGCCAGAGCAAGTCCCTCGGTAATCTTGAAAATACGGGCTATGCAAAGGAAGGTTTTGAATGCCTTTATAACATCTTTATGATGGATGAAACCCACAGCGTTTTTGCCGCAGGAGCAGGAGCAGTTACAAAACTGAAAAAGGGCAGTTATAACCGCATTGAAAGAATTTATAATTATAAATATCCGTATGAATACATAAATAATTTTGAT
>JAFYFO010000039.1 GCA_017543725.1 Eubacterium sp. | reverse complement strand
CCGTTTTCCAGCTTAGGATAAACATTCAAATCAACAATACCGTAATAAACTGTCAGCACAGTCGCTCCAAGCAGCAAAAATACAGAAAGAAGCGATATCATAGTAGTAAAGCCCTTTGAAAAATATCTGCTTGATAAAAGAACGGGCAAAACCATTATCAGAATAACATTATGATTAAGAATTGCAAAAAGTTGAGTGCAGACAAATGTCAGCGTTATAACCATAACATACTTTAGCCAGCGATTTTTTCCGTTATACAGAAAATAAAGCACTAAAGGTATTGAAAATTCAATTAAGCCCGAAATTGCAAGGATATTCATTCTGCTTTTTGCAACAGTGAAAACTCCAAGAGTGTTCAGTATCCATGAAATAAGAAGTATTGCAGCGCACCAGAAAATAACAACCGCCGATAAACGGTTTGCGGCATATTCGCTTTGCTCAAAAACTTCTTTTGTTTCTTCGGATTCGTATATTTTAAAATAATCTTTAATCTTGCTCATTATATCAACTTTCCTGACATTGATTTTTATAAATTAAGGTTTTATCTTTTGATGAGAAATCTGATAGCCGTAATTAATCCCGCAATAATCGCAATAACGCCCACAATGATAAATATAACCGCGCCTTTTGTCATATCTTTTGCGGCAATTTGCGACGGGTCTTTTGATTGATAAAGGAATTCAACGCTGTCTCCGATTTCTAAATCACCGCTTTGCTCGGGAGATTCAATATGTTCATACTTAACTCCGTTTATCTCATAATCAACATAGGCTGTTCTGACAAGATGGGAATCCTCGCCGTCGTTTTCATATTCCTCCTGAATGTCAACAACTGTTGCCTTAACGGTTGAATCATATAAATCCTTGTTTTTAATTGTGTTTATTCCGCTTATTATCATAACAACTCCCGTTATAGCAATAATAACCGACATAAAAATGCTGAATGTTTTTTTCATAATAATTCCCATAGCCTTTCTGCCCACAAATTGATTATAAAAATTCACACACTATACTTTCCCTTGTTGGGCAGACAAGGCGTATAATGGGAATTATAGCCATCGCTCGTTGCCGCTTGCGGCAAACTGAGCGGGCAATATAATCTGTATTAGTGCGAATTTTCACACTAAATCTCCTCAATTATTATTTATTGTTTTTCCAATTATTTCTTTGATTTCCCGCTCAACAGATAAAACTTCTTCATAAAACATTCTTGAAGAAACTCTCAGCGCGCCGCTTCCGAGAATAATCATCTGTTCAAGAGCGTCGGAAGTTACAACCCTGACTTTATGGTTTTTTGCGAGTTTATGAGTTACCTTTTCAATATACATATCGGCGGTTTCCGCCTCTTTAGTATAAACAATATTGATGTTTCCGACCTTTTCAATTTCCCTGTTTCCTTTAACGCGGTAAGCGTCGAAAACAAGAATAACTTCGCAGTCTTTATACCCCTGATAATTGCTCAGGATTTCAATAAGTTTGTTTCGGGCGCCTTCAATATTATTTTCGGATAGTTTTTTCAGTTCTTCCCATGCAAAAATAACATTATATCCGTCAACAAGAAGGTATTCTTCGCCTTCATATTTGCTTGTGTCACGCCGTTTATAGGCTTTATTCTTTTCCGTACTCTTTGTATACAGAGAGCCAACGCGATTATAATTCTTCGGCTCAATTTTTCCAAAGAGTTTTTCATAAAGTTCTGTCAGTTCCTTATCAAGAGCAAAAATATCCTTTGGCTTATCGCTTCTGGAAGAACTTTTAACAGTCCCGATTTCTACTCCTTGGTTTTTCGGTTGGGAAAGCGCGCTTTGCAGATGCATATGGCTTTTAACTTCATCCCATTTAACATTGTATCCGGCGCCGTGTGAGCAAAAAACCGAATCAGCGGTGTTTTCCAAATCGCTGTCGGGATTATAATTTATAGTTTCAATAACTTCTTCTGTGTTGTGGCAGATATCATATCCGCTGAAAACGCAGGAAAGTTTACCCTCACCGCGTGTGTACTGAACAACCTCTTTGGCGTAATCGCGCATAAGTGAAACCGGCGCTTTTCCGCTTATAACGGCATATTCTCCAACCGTTTCGGGAGTTTCAAACTCGCCGTGAAGGCGCCTTATATCCGAAAGCGCCCGCCCGACGCTTGCGCCCGGAACTTCAAGCGTGAAACTGTAAATCGGTTCAAGAAGAAGGCTTTCAGCGCTTCTGAGCCCCTGCCTGACAGCCCTGTATGTTGCCTGGCGGAAATCACCGCCCTCGGTATGCTTTTCGTGCGCCCTGCCCGAAGCAAGAATTATTTCCATATCCGTTATCGGAGAGCCTGTTAAAACACCGATATGAGTTTTTTCATAAAGATGAGTTAAAATCAAGCGCTGCCAGTTTTTATCAAGAACATCCTCTTTGCAATCCGTTTTGAAAACAAGACCGCTGTTTCGCGCAAGGGGTTTGAGAATAAGATGAACTTCCGCATAGTGCCTGAGCGGTTCGAAATGCCCAACGCCTTCAACTGTTTTTGCAATCGTTTCTTTATAATTAATATTTCCTCTGCCGAAATCAACTTCCAAATCAAATCTTTCTTTGATTATTGATTTAAGAACTTCAAGTTGAATATCGCCCATTAACTGAAGTTGAATTTCTTTTGCCCTTTCGTTCCAGACAACCCTGAGTTGCGGCTCTTCCTCCTCAAGAATACGCATATTTTTCAGCGCAGCGCTTAAATCGCAGCCCTCGGGAAGTTCAACTTTGTAGGTTAAAACAGGCTCAAGAATCGGCAAAGCAGCGTCGTTTTCAAATCCAAGTCCGTCGCCCGAGCGTGCAAAAGTTATGCCCGTCACTGCGCAAACTGTTCCCGCTTCAACTTCTTCCTTGGAAGAAAACTTATCGCCGGAATAAATCCTTATCTGATTGATTTTTTCGTTTTCTTTATTCTTTTTGCTTTGAAGAACTTCGCGAACCCTGAGTGAACCGCCCGTT
>JAFYFO010000369.1 GCA_017543725.1 Eubacterium sp. | reverse complement strand
CATTATCGAAAACCTGCAGAGAGAGGACCTCAACCCGATTGAAGAGGCTGAAGGCTTGCAGGCGCTGATTGACAAATGCGGTTTCAATCAGGAGGAGGTTGCAACTTCCGTCGGTAAATCAAGACCCGCAATAACAAATTCATTAAGGCTTCTCAAACTTCCTCAGGAAGTCAGGGATATGACAAGAAACGGAGAAATTTCCGCAGGCCACGCAAGAGCGCTCCTTGCTTTTGACGGCGACGCGCTTATCTGCGAGGTTGCTCAGCGAATTGTTTCACAGAAACTAACCGTCAGAGAAGTTGAAAAACTTGCTCAGAAGCCAAAAACTCAGCGCCGGACAAGCGCTAAAAGGCGCGATTCTTTCTATGATGAAGTTGAACTTTCACTGAGCGAGATTCTAGGAAGAAAAGTTAAAGTTATCAACGGCAGAAGCAAAGGAACTCTTGAAATAGAGTTTTATTCAACCGAAGATTTAAAGAATATAGCAAACATACTTGGAAAGTAGCAGGAGGAAAAAACAATGCTTGATATTAAATTTGTCAGGGAAAACCCCGAAATAGTTAAAGAAAACATCAAAAAGAAATTCCAGGAGAAAAAACTTGCTCTTGTTGACGAAGTTATAGCGCTCGACGAAGAGAGAAGAGCGGCTATTGCAAAGGCTGACGAACTCAGAGCAAACAGAAACAAGATATCAAAGGAAATCGGCGCTCTTATGGCGCAGGGCAAAAGAGAAGAGGGAATGGCTCTTAAAGAAAAAGTTACCGCTCAGGCGAAGGAACTTGAGGAACTTGCAAAGAAAGAAAGCGCTCTCGGCGAAAAAGTTACCTCGATAATGATGAGCATTCCGAATATTATTGACGACAGCGTTCCGATTGGCAAGGACGACAGCGAGAATGTTGAAGTTCAGAAGTACGGCGAGCCCGTTGTTCCCGATTTCGAGATTCCGTACCACACCGATATTATGGAAACTTTCGGCGGAATTGATATGGAGGCTGCGGGAAGAGTTGCAGGAAACGGTTTCTACTATCTTATGGGTGATATCGCAAGACTCCACAGCGCTGTTATCAGTTATGCAAGAGATTTTATGATAGACAGGGGATTCACCTATGTTGTTCCTCCGTTTATGATTCGCTCAAATGTTGTTACAGGCGTTATGAGTTTTGAAGAAATGGACGCTATGATGTATAAAATCGAGGGCGAAGACTTATATCTCATCGGAACTTCCGAACATTCAATGATAGGAAAGTTTATAGACACGATAACTCCCGAAGAGCAACTTCCTCTGACTCTTACTTCATATTCACCCTGTTTCAGAAAGGAAAAGGGCGCTCACGGAATTGAAGAAAGGGGCGTTTACCGTATTCATCAGTTTGAAAAGCAGGAAATGGTTGTTGTCTGCAAACCCGAGGACAGCCGCTATTGGTTCGACCAACTCTGGAAAAACACAGTTGACCTTTTCAGAACGCTTGATATCCCGGTCAGAACTCTTGAATGTTGCTCGGGCGACCTTGCGGACCTCAAGGTTAAATCGGTTGATGTTGAGGCGTGGTCACCCCGCCAGAAGAAATATTTTGAAGTTGGCTCCTGCTCAAATCTGACGGACGCGCAGGCGCGCAGACTTAAAATCAGAATCAAGGGCGAAAACGGAAACTATCTTGCCCACACCCTCAACAACACCGTTGTTGCTCCTCCGAGAATGCTTATTGCCTTCCTTGAAAACAACCTCAACGAAGACGGAAGCGTTAATATCCCCGAAGCACTCAGAATGTATATGGGCGGAAAAGATAAGATTATTCCTACAAAATAAAAGAGCAAAAATGAGCCGCAGCCGAAAGAAAAATCAAGGCTGCGGCATTTTTTTATTAATGTGTTAAAAAATCCTTTACTTTATATAATATATAAAGTATAATTAGCGCGTGAAAAGGCGGTGATATAATGGAAAACAGGCTTTGGTATACTAAAAAAGCAAAAAAATGGGAGGAAGCGCTTCCGGTTGGAAACGGAAGGCTCGGAGCAATGGTTTTCGGAAACCTGAAAAAAGAGAGAATTGCTCTTAATGAGGACACTCTCTGGTCAGGCTGCCCGACGGATTTCAACAAAAAAGACGCTTTTAAATATCTCGGAGAACTCAGACAGGCGATTTTTGACGGCGACCACGAAAAGGCAAATAAAATTGCAAATGAGGATTTCCACGGCGTCTGGAGTTCAAACTATCTGCCCTTCGGCGATTTGATTATTGAATATGAGGGCGCTCACACTCACAGCGGATATAAAAGAGAACTCAATCTTGAAAACGCAGTGGCAAAAACCGAAAATGATGTTGTTTGCCAGAGCGTTTTTGCAAGTTATCCCGCGCAGCTCATTGTTATTAACATAAAAAGCAGCGAAAAAATATCCTTCAAGGTTAAATTCAGCAGTCAACTTGAAAACAGTTCATATGTTGAAAACAAAACACTGATTATGCAGGGAAGCGCTCCCGAGATTTGTATGCCGCCGTATTACCACAGCGAAGTTTCCATTGATTACGGAAACTCTGCAATGAAGTTTTGCGGAGCGCTGCGCGTTATCGGAAACGCTGAGTTCGGAAAGGATTTCGTTTATTTCAAAGAGCAAAACGAGGCAACCCTTCTTCTTTCAATGGCAACAAGTTTTGTTGATTTCAAATCAATGCCGACAGCGGATTCAAAGGCGAGAGCGCTTTCATATTTTGAAAACGCAAAGTCCTATAAAGAACTCCTTGCTCAGCATATTGCCGACTATTCCGAACTGTTCAGCCGTGTTGAACTTGACTTAACAAGCGAGAGAGCGGATTTGCCGACCGATAAGCGAATAAAGCATTTTCAGAATCATAATGACGACAACAATCTGATTGCGCTTTTGTTTCAGTACGGAAGATATCTGACTGTTGCAACATCAAGAAAAGGCTCTCAGGCAAGCAATCTCCAGGGCGTTTTCAACGAGCATTTAAGAGCGCCGTGGTCTTCGAACTACACAATAAATATCAACACCGAAATGAACTATTGGTGCACCGATATATGCAATCTTTCGGAATGTTTCGAACCGTTTTTTGAGCAGGTTAAGCATATGATTGAAACGGGAAGGGAAACCGCGAAAGATTATTATAACTGCTCAGGTTCCTGCGCTCATCACAACAGCGATATATGGGCAATGACCCGTCCCGCAGGCGATCCGCTCGGAAAGGCGCACGCGGAAAGTTACGCCTACTGGCAGAGTTCGCTGCCCTGGATGCTCAATGAGGTTTTTGAGCATTACCGCTACACCGGGGACGAAGCGCTGTTTGAAGAGATGAAACCCTGTTTCAGGGAAGTTCTTGATTTCTATAATGATTTTCTCGTTGAAAAAGACGGCGTTATGGTAACCAGCCCGAGTTCTTCACCCGAAAACACATTTATTGACGGCGGCGTTAAAGGCTGTCTTACATATATGCCGACCATGGATATCGGAATTCTTGAAGAATTCTTTGCAAACTGCAGGGAATTCGGATTTGAAACTCCTAAAACCCCCGAAATCCCGATTGGAGAAGACGGAAGAGTCAATGAATGGGTTAAGCCATATGATGAAAAAGAAGTTCACCACAGGCATGTCAGCCATCTTTACTGCGTTTATCCCTCCTCCGTTGAGCAGAGCGAGGAAGTCCGCGAGGCGGCAAGGAAGACGCTCTATGTTCGCGGATTCGGCGGAACGGGCTGGGCGCTCGGCTGGAAAGTTTGCCTTTGGGCAAGGCTTGATAATCCCGAAAACGCCCTGAAACATATTGAAAACCAACTTTTCCCGGTTTTCGCTCTTCCCAAGGAAATCAGCCAGAGAGGCGGAAGTTATTCAAATCTTTTCGACGCTCATCCGCCCTTCCAGATAGACGGAAACTTCGGCGTTTCGGCGGGAATTGCAGAAATGTTTAAAAGAAAATGTATTCCAGAAAGTTGGAGCGGTTATGTTAAAGGAATAAAACTCTACGGCGGCAAAACGCTCAGTCTTGAATTTGAAAACGGAAAAATAACAAAGGAATACTGAAAGAATAAACCCTGCGAACAGCAATTCGCAGGGGTTTATTTTTTTCTTTTAAAGAGTTATTCCTCTCATTTTTGAAATAAGCAAAACAAAGAGATTCCATATTGCCTGAAAGAGGATAACCGATATTGCCGAAAGTTGGTTATACGCTCCGAGAAGCGAGAGCAGCGCAACCGCGCCGAAACCGAGCGCCGCGCCGAAGAAGGATAAAAACTTAATAAGTTTTCTCTGGCTGATTATGAGTTCGGTTGCCCTCATTGCGGAAACAAAGCCGAGCGCCGTTCCGTTGTGAACAACATATGCGGGCGAACTTTCAACATGCATATTTGAATATTTATCATAAATCATAGCGGAGGAAACATTCATAACCCTTATAAATCCTGCAGGAAGCCCGAAAAGGTTTGCAAGGAAACTTTCGTTGAGATAGGGGTCGGTGCTTTTAACGATTATCGTTATTCCGCTTTTTTCAAGTTTTTTGAGTTCTCTTTTCAAATCGGGGTCAGCCGAATAACTGACAACAAACATTGCCATAAGTTTTGAATTAACGGCAAGATAAATAACTTTTCTTCCCCTTATGGAGTGTTTATTCTCAAAGTTTTCGCTCGGAACGGGGATTCCGTGATTTTTCATCATTTTTCGGTTGCCGACCAGAACTTTTTTATCGTATATCCAGGCGGAAGTGCCCTGCTTATCCTCATAACTTATTTTTTCAACACGAGGAAGAATCGCCTGTTTTCCGATTATAATATCATCAAAAACATATTTGAGCGGGCTTTTCGTCTGAATCATAACCGCCGCGGCGTATAAAATTGCGTCGTCAACTTTTGCGCCGTCAAAAGGTTTGTAGCCGTGCATTTCGCAACTTGTTTTTGAAAAGAGGTCGCTTGCTTCCATAACCATTGTGTTTGCGCCGTACGCCATTGCCGCTCCCTCGTAGCCGCAAACCCTTGAGCCGTAGTTTTTAAGCGCGGAGGAAACATCGCAAAGCGAGGAATTCGTTAAATAGAGCGCACAGCAGGGAAGCGAGGCGCAAAGTCCGCAAACAAGCATATTGAAAGCGCTGTTGAAATTATCAAGAAAACCGACTGCCGCAAAAAGAATCGCGTTGCAGATAAGCGCTATCGGAAGAAGTGTTTTTGCAAGTTTGTCGGCAGGTTCGTTTTTATATGAAATCTCAACAAAGTGGTCGGGGAAATCCGTTTTAACGCTCGTTATAACCATTGCGTCTTCAACAAGACCCCTTGAAATGATTTCAGCGTCTATATTATTCGTCATATATTCAAGCGCGTGGCTTGATTCCGAAGATGAAACAAATTCAAAGTTTTCAATCGCCCTTTGAAGCATTTTGTTTTTGCCCAGCGAACTCATCAGCAGTGCGAATGTTCCGAAAGCGGCGAAAAGAATTCCGTTATCAATCCATAAACTGTTGTTGAAAATGAGAGTTGCGGTGTGGATTAAAACTGCGATACAAACAAGGTTTATCGCAAAGTCAAAATTTATTTTGCCCTTTGTTTTGAATCCGTGAACAACGCTGTTGAAATTAATTGCAATTGCCGCGATAAAAAGAATCAGCGCCGCGGAAAAATAAACCGCATGATTTGAAAGAAAAGAGGGGAAATAGGCGCTGTCTTTAAACAAGGTCAGCATAATGAGGAAAACTTCAACAACAAGGGTTAAAAGCGTTCTCGTTTTCTGCGCTTTTGCACTTGCTTTAAGATTTTTCAGGAAGGAATCCGTTTCGTTTCTGTCGATATATTCCTGCTTGACATCTTCGCTGTTTCCGAGTTTCAAATCCGTTTCATCAGGACCGAAAAGGCGGAACTTAACAACCTTTTCGCGCCGTCTTTCCTCAAGTATCTGCTCGGCAACGGATTCATCAATTGTCGGAACTTCTTCAACGGAATCATCAAAGCCCTCAAAGGTTAACTGGTCGCCGATTTCGGCTTCAAATCCGTCGGAAGAGGAGGAATCAAAACTGTCTATAAGATTTTCTTTTGCAACAATTGTCGGGATTTCCTCAAGGTCCGATTCGCTGTTTTTATTTGGGCTTGAAACAATTGCAACAGGTTTTGTTTTTTCGTCGCTTTCGTTAAAATTTGCAACCTTTGTTTCATCAAGTTTATCGCCGAGCCTGACGGGAATAGTCTTTTCGTTTTTTGAAAAATCGGGAGCAATTTTAACGCCTTCGTCATCGGTTATATCGGCTTTAACCTTGGCTGCTTTTGACTTTGAAGGAACAAATTCCTTGATTTCTTCCTCCTCTTGAATACTCTTGAAAACTCTTGTAACACGGTCAACAACCGCTTTTTCGTCAACAACAATCTCAGCCGAAGCCGCTTTTGCCTGTTCGTCGAGTTTTTTCTCAGCGCTTTTTGCCTGCTCTTCAGCCTGGGCGCGAATCGCCTGCGCTTTTTTGATTATTTCATCAATTGATAAATTATCGCTCATATTATTCTCCAAGTTTCGAGTTTCGCGTTTCGAGTTTCGAGTTGTTGGGCGGGGCGCCCGCACCCGATAATTATGCACTATGCATTATGCGCTGTTAACTATTTTAGTCTTTGCCTTGCTATTTCATACATAATAATTCCCGCCGCAACGGAAGCGTTGAGGGAATTAACTTTGCCGAGCATCGGAAGAGAAACGGTTATATCGCATTTTTCCTTAACAAGTCTGCCGACTCCTTTTCCCTCACTGCCGACAACAAGCGCAACTCCGCCCGAAAAATCGGTTTTATCCCAGCGCTGACCGTCCATATCCGCGGCGTAAACCCAGATATTTTTCTTTTTTAATTCTTCAATCGTCTGAACAAGGTTGCCGACTCTTGCAACCTTCATATATTCAAGCGCTCCGCAACTTGTTTTTGCAACAATGAAATTAAGCCCGACATTGCGCCTCTTCGGAATAATTATTCCGTGAGCGCCGCAAGCCTCGGCGGTTCTTATGATAGCGCCGAGATTATGGCTGTCTTCAATTTCATCGCAAATTATAATGAAGGGCGCTTCGCCTTTTTCTTCGGCAAGGGCTAAAATATCCTCAACGCTTGAATACTCATG
>JAFYFO010000038.1 GCA_017543725.1 Eubacterium sp. | reverse complement strand
AAGGCAAACAAAAAAGGCAAGCCCTTTGTTCCTGCTCCTGTTCCGACTATGGAAGAAGCCTTTGCTCCAAACAGCGGAGGCAAAGCAAAGAAAATCATTCTTTTGATTATTTTAATCCTTTTAATCTGGTATTTAATCTATTTCCTTGTTATGTGGTTCCACTATACTCCTCCCGTTATCAACGGAGAAGAAACAACAACTTCCGAATCGGAAATGGCTGTTTACGACAGATATGAAAATGTTCATAAGATAACAACAACTCCCGATTATTCTGTTTCAGAAGCAAAGGCGCTGTTAAAACAGGTTCTTCACGATAACTGGAAAGACCTCGGATATTCAAGCGACCCGTCGTCAGGCTCGATTAACTACACTTCCAAGATAACAAATATCAACAATGCTGATTGTTATGTTTTCTCGGCAGGTAATAAAACATATGCGGTTGCTGTTAAACTTTCATCTGTTTATCTGTATCAGAACGGAAGTTATGGTCCGGTAACATTTAAAAACACAAATATAATATTTAACTGATATAAAAAATAACGGTTGCGTTTGCAACCGTTATTTTTTGTTATCTGTAAACGCCAAGTCTTCTGATTAAGCCCAGATAATAATCTTTTTGCATCGGAAAACTATAAATGATATGCTCTAAACTCTGCTTGAATTTCAAACTTGTTCTTGCTTTATCATCGGGATTGCTGATAACAATTTCATCAAATGTTTCAGGATTGTCTTTAAGTGAAACTCTGAGTTTGCCGCTTTCATTATTATTGCACTTAACAAGAATTCCGTTATCCGTAAACTCAGCAACAATATTGCCATCGCCAGAAATATCATATTCATTATCGGGATTTTCGGGATAAGTGTAAACAAAGAGTTCTTCTTTTCCGCTCTTTTTAATGAAATAATCATAGCAGAAATCAAAATTTCGGTTCATAACTTTGATAATTGAAGTTTTATCTTCACTTGGAGTTGAATATGCCTCAATTCTTAAAACAGCCGCTTCGCCCGTGTATTCATCAATTCTGAGGGCTAATTTATCCGTTGTTATTCCTTCAAGTTCAAAAACGGAATAATTATCAATCAATCCTGTTTCAAACTGATTATTACCGATTTTAAGCGTTGCGTTTAAAATTCTGTTTTCTTTAATCGGGCTTGAATAAATAACAACTTCTTTTATCTCTCTCTTTTCGGGAAGAGAAATCATAATGATTTTGTTTTCGTCTTCTTCATCTGCAATCCACATATCGGAGCAGGGGAGAACATTTGATTTCATAATATCGTTGCTGTTTGCAAGTTTAAAGGAATTAATACTGCTCGGATTTCCGCTTGTTGCAAGGATTTTTGCGTCTTTCAAAACGCTGTCGCACCTGCGTTTAAAGAAAACTTTATCGCCGTTTAAAATTCCGTTTGCATGGTCGCTTGCCGTCTGAGAACAGTGAGCCATCATAGCCTTGTATGAACTTGAATTCTGCATAACTCTTGAAAGGAATTCATCAGCAACCGGAAGTCTTAATCTTTCCTGCCATTCATATATGTTGTTTTCTTCCATATATTCGGAGTTGCCGACTTTTCTGGTTGAAACAATATTGAGTTTATAATAATCCTGCTTGCCGTTCCATGCGGTTGAATAGCCGAATCCTTTATAAACAGTCGGTAAATAATCACTGCTTTCTTTTATGATGCCGTCAATCGCTTCTTCAAAGAAAAGGCTGATTGCGCGGTGGTCGGGATGGCTGTCGTAATCGCAGCAGTAAAGTTCATCGGGCTTGAATTCAAGAATAATGCTTTTGAAATCTTCAAGGATATTTGCCCTTGTGTATTTCTTTCCCTCAGTGTATGATTTATGGAGTTTTGAACCCGAAGTCACTGAATAACCTTTTGCGGAAACATATTCTTCATTATCATCAGCATTATAAATATGAACTCCGTTTTTAACGAGCGAATCGCTGTATCCCATAAAGATAATGTTATCGTAGGGAATATTATATATTTTTGCAACATCAAGCGCTTCTTTAATTCTTGTGTTTCCGATTCCGTAGCAGTCGCCGTTTGTCATAAAAACAATTCTGACTTCGCTTCCTGCTTTAACATATTGCTCGATAACGCCGCCGTAAACATTGATTTCATCGTCTTCGTGAGGAGCAAAAAACATAACGCTTTTGTTTTTGAAAAACTCGCTGTTGCTTGATGAAGTCGGCTGATACTTTGTGTTTTCGCAAACATAACTCTTTGTTATTGCGCTAAGAATAACTGTTATAAGCAACACAGCCGTTAAAACAAGAAACGATGAATAAACGCTTGCTTTGCCTTTATCAATAAATGTGAAGAGTATTTCCGAAATATCAAGAACCGCAAGAAGCATATATATCTGAATCATTCTTGATTCAATGTGAATATAAAATGCGACTATAAACATTATAAAAAGGCAACTCAAATAGTTTAAAATACTGACGGACATTATCATTCCGACTATAAAAAGAACTATTGCGATAAGAAGTTCTGCGCCGATTAATCCGAAGGCAAAGCCTTTCTTTTCAAATTTTTTAATTTT
>JAFYFO010000368.1 GCA_017543725.1 Eubacterium sp. | reverse complement strand
CTGCATAAGCGCTCTTGAAGAGTTTGCAGTGCTTCTTTCTCTGCTTCTGCTTCTTCTTGCCATTATTTATCCTCTCCTTTCTTCTGAGGTGCTTCAAGTTTCTGAGGTTCAGCCGGTGCTTTAACCTGTGCGGGCTGAGGTCTTTGTGCGGATGAACTGAAGTTCGGAATTGAACCGAGAACAGGTATATTATATTTATCCGAAAGTTCGTCGCTCGATTTGATTCTGACATCAAAGAGTGTTCTGAGAACAACATATGCTGCGGCAACAACAATTCCAATCAAAGCGCCGATAGCGCATTTCTTGGGATATCCGAGACTTCCTGCAGACGCCGCTTTAACCGCTTTATCCTGAACGGAGGCGTGAACAAGCGAGTTGTTTGTTTTCCTGAACATCTGGGGAATTGAAGTTTCAAGTTGCTGAGCAATGTTATATGAAAGTTCTGCGTTTGTTGTTGTTACTTTAATATTAAAAATCGCAGTTTCCTCAATCAGTTCAATTTCAATTGAATTCTTTATGGTTGAAACCGTGTAGTTTGAATTCTGATTTTTATTCAGCGCGTTTGTGACTTTCGTCATAAATTCGTTGGTGTTCATAATTTCAACATAGGTCGGCAGCATTTTCATCGCGTAGTTCATCTTACTTGTGTTGCTGGTTCGAACATATTCATTTGATTTGTTTGAGCCTGTTGAGCCTGTTGAGCCCGTTGAACTGATTTCACCCAAATCATCGTTTCCGTCAACGGCAAACGCAAGAAACTTAACATTTGAAGTGTAGGTCAGGGTTGTGAAATGGGAGGTGTAGAAATAGCCCATAAGAACGCCTATCAGCGCAAAAACAACCAGCAATTTCCATCTTCTTAACAGCGAAAATAAAATTTTCTGAACATTAGCGTCAATATTCATAATAATTGTTCATCCTTTTTTCATTTGATTTCCTCGGAAAAAAGCGAGCAAATGCATTAACTGCACTGTGCATTTTTGTCCTATTTTTCATTTTACTTTATTGGCTGAAATTTGTCAATATTTAATTCATAATAGTATATAAAATATTAATAATTAATAATTTATTAATTGACATTTGTTAAATTATTATAGATAATATTATTTGGTAAAATTCAACAAACAGGGAGAACAACTATGGCAGATTCATTTCAGTTACCTCTTTGGGGCGCATATTCAAAGAAATATATGGGACTTTCGCGAATTATCGACAGTCTGAGCGATATGGGCGCGAGATTTGATTTCACAATTCATCCAACCCTTTGGAATTCATCAACTCCCGTTCCCAATGTAACGGTTCCTTCTGCATATCATTTGTGGCAGTGCAATAATGATTTCAGTTATTATTCGTACAGATATGAACTTCTCTGGAAAGATATGGTTTATGCGGATGTTTCATTTTCAAAGATAGACGATGAATCCTATCTTGCAAGAATCTGCATTAATAACAATACCGATTTAAAACAAAATGCGGTTATCAATCTTTTCTCTTCGCTTGAATTTCCGAGCGCAAGGGATATAGAATTAAGCCTGCCCGAAAAATCGCTTGTTATCAATGCAATTGATTATGAAGAATATGAATATGCAAATAAAAGACCATGGGATGAGCAAAACCCCGACGGACTTTTCAAAGGAACATTCCGCGACAGGGATTTTTATAAAAGAGGCGGACTTGGCGACAGGTTTGATAACAAGCATGTTCACTTCCGTCATTTCAAGCCTTTCGGCGAGGAAAAAGGCGACAGGGTTTCCTATAAAATCGACGCACAGGATTTTGAAAATCCCGTTTTTGCAATAAGATACAGAACAACTTCTTCAACCGCCGCTGAGTTTGACTGCAGGGGAAAGAAGTATTTCTTCAAACCGAGCGACGAATTAACTATTGAATACTTCGATTATTGCCCGAACCCCGAGTTTATCAGCGTTGGCAGGGGAGGCATAGAACTTGATTTTATCGCCGTTGTTGAAAAAGGCGAAAAAGTTGAGGCAAAACTCAAACAGCACAGTATCATTCCAGATATAGAAGTTGAAGAACACGAATACGGCTATAAAACAAAACTGAAATACGGCTATGACGGCTGCAATTTCACAGTTTTAACCTTTAATAAAAACACCCGCCACAGAGTTTTAAACAGCGGAAGCCTTGAGGACGCTCTTATTAACAGACTTTCAAACGGCGATGTAACCTATGATGATTTAACAGAGCCGTTTTCTAAGGTTTTCCTCAGAAAACACAGCGACGAAGGTTTCTTCCAGAATACTCTTATTAAATCAATTTTCATAGACCCTCATTCAAGCCATATTGAATATGCCGTTGTTTCAAAGGGCGACGCATTTCCGAAGAGCGAAGAGGAATATGAATATATCTATTTCAAATCAAACAGAAATGCTCAGGATGTTCACTATAACCGCTGCGGCGAAAGATATGCTCTTTCAACAAATATCCTCAAAGCAACTCTGCTGACGAATATAGTTTATCCCGTTTACCGCTACGGAAAATATGTTGCCCACCACACACCGGGAAAGCGCTGGGATTCCTTCTACACCTGGGACAGCGGCTTTATCGGAATGGGGCTTCTTGAATCCTCAAAAGAACTTTGTCAGTATGTTCTTGATATGTATCTCAACCACAGTGAAACAAACGACTATTGCTTTTTGCTTCACGGCTCGCTTGTTCCGACTCAGTTTGAGCAGTATCAGGAACTTATGAAACGAACAAACGATAAAAGCAAACTTGATTATCTCTATGATAAGATGAAACTCTATTATGAGTTCCTCCAGGGAAGAGCAAATTCTTCAACCTGCGCAAAATTCGGCAACGGACTTTTAACAACCTATGATTATTGGTATTCAAGTTCGGGAATGGATGATAATCCGGTTCAACTTGAAATGATAAGAAATAAGGCTGAGGAATACACCTGCCCCTGCATTTCAACCTCTCAGGCGATAAGGGCGGCGAAAATTCTCAGAATGACGGCGGTTCATCTCGGAAAAGAAGATGATATCAAGGTTTATGACGCTGATATAAAACGCTCAACAGACGCGCTGAATGAACTTGCGTGGGATGAGGAATCGGGTTATTACGGCTACACTATGTATGATAAAGATGAGCCGTATATTATGCGCACCAAAGACGGCGAAAACTGGAATAAGGGCTTTGACGGAATTTATCCTCTTATAGCAGGCGCCGCACCGAAAGAGCGCAAGGAAAAACTTATCCGCCATCTGAAAAGCCCTGCTGAAATGTTTTCAAAATCGGGCATCAGCGCTGTTGATATGAGCGCTTCATATTATATGCAGGACGGCTATTGGAACGGAAACGTCTGGATGAGCCACCAGTGGTTTGTTTATAAAGCAATGCTTGATAACGGCGAATGTGACTTTGCATTTGAAATTGCCCACAGAGCGCTTGAAATCTGGAAGAAAGAAACCGATTTTTCATACTACACCTTTGAATGTTTCGGAATAGACACTCAAAGAGGCGGCTGGTTCCATAATTTCGGAGGACTTTCCGCTCCGATTTGCATTTGGGCAAACGCTTATTATAAGCCCCAAACCGTAACAAGCGGTTTTGATGTCTGGACGGATTATCAGAAAACAACCGACACAACTGCTGAGATTTCCTTCAAATATTTCGGCGACAGTGAGAAATATTCAATCATAGTAACTCTTAAAGAGGATGAAATCTATCAGGCGTTCTTAAACGATGAGCCGCTGTCCTTCAACAGAAGAAACGGCGGTTGCCTTGAATTCACTCTCAGCGGTGATGTTAAAGAGGGCGTTATAAAAATATTCTGATTATCATTTAATGGCGAATTTCAAAACTTATAACTAAAATAATGAAAGAGGGAGTAAATTATGGAAAAAATCTACGGAAGTAATAATGAGCCGTTGAAAATTCAGTTTATAACGGATTTGCATTATTACTCAAGAAAAAACGGAACCGAAGGCGCGGCATATGAAAGAGCCGAGTCAAAGAGCCAGAAGGTTATCAAAGATTCCGATATTGTTATCAAAGCGGGCTTTGATATGCTTTGCGAGGATGATTCAACCGATATCATCGTTCTTTCGGGCGACACAACGAAGGATGGCGAAAGAAATTCCCACGAAGAATTCATTGAAATGCTCTATGACCTCAAAAAGAGGGGCAAGAGAGTTTATGTTATAACCGCAACCCATGACTACAGGGGAGAGGGCGTAACACATGGCTACGACGGCGATAATGAAATAGATGTTCCCGCTGTTGCAGACCGCCAGGAACTCTGGGATATGTATTATGATTTCGGACCGTCCGAGGCGATTGCTCAGCACCGTCAGTCAATGAGTTATGTTGTTCAACTTGCTCCGG
>JAFYFO010000367.1 GCA_017543725.1 Eubacterium sp. | reverse complement strand
GTCAGGCGTTCATCCTGATAATCAATATCAAGATTAACAACTTTTGAAAGTTCTTCACCTAATTTTTTACATTCTTCGGTTCGGTAGCCAAAAGAGCCGTCCATATTTCTCGGAAGCCCGATAACAATTTTTTCTGGATTTTCCTTATCTATAATTTCTTTGAGTTTTGTTATGAGTTTCGGCAGATAACTTTCGCTGATAACCGTATAGGGTGAAGCAAGAGTTTCTCTTATATCGCAAAAAGCAATTCCCGTTCTTTTATCGCCGTAATCAATTGCCATTATTTTCATAAATACACCTTTTAAAATTAGGGAAAACCGTTTTTGCGATTTTCCCTATTCTTAAATATTTTTAATTGTCTTCGTCGCTTTCGGGAGCCTCTGTTGTCTGAGCCTGAGTTGTGTTTGTATCTGTCGAGGCTTTTGTTGTTTTCTCATTTTTGCTGTCGGAAGTTTTCTTATCGTCTTCCTCTGTTGATTCTTCAGTCGGCGCAACATATGTTGTTGTTCCGGGAAGGTTATTCTTATCAAACCAGCCGTAAAGTCCGCTTCCGCTGCAAAGTTTTCCGTTTACAGGGCTGTACTGCCTTTGAACAATGCAATCCGGAGTTTTAAACTCGCGCTTGTTGACCCCTTTTCTGTCATATATATTTCTCATAACAAGGTTCCAGATTGTTCCGCTTGGGTTGGGAGAAAGATAATAATGAACCTCTTTAGGAGTATCATATCCGTACCATACGCCGCCGACATATTCGGGAGTTCCGCCGATAAACCAACGGTCTTTGTTTTCGGTTGTTGTTCCCGTTTTGCCGTAGCACTGAATATTGCTGAGTTTATAGGAAGTACCTGTTCCCTGAGTCATAACGGTTTGCAGAAGTTTATTCATAACGCCTGCGGTACCTTCCGAAATAGCGGGTTCTTTTGAAGCCTCGGGTTCTTTTTCAATGATAACATTGCCGAGCGAGTCTTCAATCTTATAATAAGCATACGCTTCATAATAGTAGCCGCCGTTGCCGAACGCCTGGTATGCCGTTGTCATTTCAAGAGGAGTAACGCCGTTTGTCAAAGAACCTGTTGCCATCGGCGCATAGTCATCGTCGACAATATCGAGAGTTGAAATATGATAACGGTTTGTTATATAGTCATACGCATAAGAAGGACCGATTTTATCAAGAGTCTGAGCAGAAATGGTGTTCATTGATTTTGCAAGACCCTGCTGAACGGTTACCATTCTGCCTGAATATCCGCCGCCCTCATTCGTCGGCCACATCTTTCCGTTGCTAAGGCGCATCAAAGGCGCGTCTTTTGTTGGAGTAGACCAATAAATGTCCGTATTGGGGTCGTTGAGGCTCTTTTCAAGAGCGGGAGAATAAACGGAAAGCGGTTTGATTGTTGAACCCGGCTGGCGTTTTGACTGCGAGGCTCTGTTGAAAACTCTGTTTGCTTTCTTTTTGCCGCAGCCGCCGACTATTCCGAGTATCCTGCCCCTGTAATCCATAACAACGCAGGCGCCCTGAACGCTTTCATCGGGCATCTTTCTGTAGTTAACATAAACATCTTCTATTGATTCCTGAACATCAAAATCAATAGCGCAGTAAATTTTAAGTCCACCGCCGTAAATCATATTCTTTGCTTTTTTCGGGGAATATCCCATCTTCTGAAGGTCGCTGATAACTTCATCAATAACATAATCGGTATAATATGAATTGATTGTTGTTTTATCCTTTGAAGATTTTTTATTTGATTTAACCTGTGAGCCTTTATAATTCTTTGAATTGGTGAAAACCATTTCATAATCTCTGGCTTCCTGATATTCCTTATCATTGATATAGCCGAGTTCTTTCATTTTTTTCAGAATCCAAAGTTGGCGGTTTCTGTTGTTTTCGGGATGAATGAGCGGGTCGTACTTTGAAGGATACTGAGTTATTCCTGCAAGGCAGGCGCACTCAGCAATATTCAAATCTTCAACATCTTTTCCGAAATAGGTTTCAGCGGCGGTTTTAACACCGTAGCAGCCGTGGGAAAGATAAATTGTATTAAGATATGCTTCAATGATTTCATCTTTTGAATAATGTTTTTCAAGATTCAGTGCGGAAAGAATTTCATTGAATTTACGAACAAAGGTAACATCGTTTTCATCAGTTAAGTTTTTAATCAACTGCTGAGTTATAGTTGAACCGCCCTGACCCGAGTTTCTTGAAACAAGAATAACTCCGCCGACGCGCTTCCAGTCAACGCCGTGGTGCTTCTCAAAACGCTCGTCCTCTATTGAAATGAAAGCCTGAGGAAGATATTCGTTGATATCTTCAAGGTTTATCCAAACGCGGTTTTCCTCGCCGTGAAGCCTTGCAATTTCAACAATGTTTTTCTTCTTGCTGTCCTTATATCCATAGAGGAAGGAAGTCTGGTTCTGGCTGAACTT
>JAFYFO010000366.1 GCA_017543725.1 Eubacterium sp. | reverse complement strand
TCAATTTTCTCAACACAGGAGATAGCTATGAACAGCATAGATAACTTAAAAAAGGCGCAGATACTTGCCGAGGCGCTTCCCCATATTCAGAAATACGACGGTAAAACCATCGTTGTTAAATACGGCGGAAACACAATGGTTAATGAAGAGCTCAAAAAAGCGGTTATGCACGATTTGGTTTATCTTTCAACCATCGGCGTTAAAATCGTTCTTGTTCACGGCGGCGGACCTGAGATAAACAGAGTGCTTGAAAAAATGAATATTGAAAGCAAATTTGTTGACGGACTCCGTGTTACCGACTCCGAAACAATTGAAGTTGTTCAGATGGTTCTTGCAGGCAAGGTCAACAAGGATTTAGTTTGCCGTATATGCAACCTCGGCGGACATTCAATCGGTCTTTCGGGTATGGACGGCTCAATGCTCAAATGCGAATGTGCCGATGATGTTCACGGCTATGTCGGCAATATAACCGAAGTTAATATGGAAGTTATAAACGAAGTTCTGAATAATAATTATATCCCTGTTATATCAACAATCGGATATGATGAAAACGGCAACTGCTATAATATCAACGCAGACACAGCGGCGGCTGAAATCGCAGGCGCTCTCAAGGCGGAAGCGCTTATATCAATGACGGATATCGTTGGCTTATGCCGTGATAAAGACGACCCCGAAACGCTCATTCAGAAAGTTTTCATTTCAGACACTCCCGCCCTTGTTTCCCAGGGAATTATCAGCGGAGGAATGATACCGAAAATTGATTCAATGACTAAAGCGCTTCGCCAGGGATGCAAAAAAGCGTTTATAATCGATGGAAGAGTTCCCCACTCCATTCTTATGGAAATGCTCACCGATGAAGGTATGGGAACGATGTTCAGCCTTTAAGAATTACGAGTTACGAATTACGAATTACGAATTTTGGGAGGGCTCTGCCCTCACCCATTATATTAGGACATATTATGAATACTAAAGAAAAAGACAATAAATTCATTGCAAACACATATGCGCGTTTTGATTTGCTTTTAACAAGCGGAAAAGGCTCGCATATCTTTGATGAAAACGGCAAGGACTATATTGATTTCACTTCGGGAATCGGCGTTAATGCTTTCGGTATTTGCGATAATGAATGGAAAAAGGCAGTTGAAGAGCAACTTTCAAAACTCCAGCATATAAGCAATTTATACTACACTGAGCCCTGCGCCGAACTCGCAGAACTTCTTTGCGAAAAAACAGGACTGAAAAAGGTTTTCTTCTGCAACAGCGGCGCTGAGGCAAACGAAGGCGCAATTAAATTTGCAAGAAAATACAGTTTTGATAAATACGGAGAAGGAAGAAGCACGATTATAACTCTTTGCGATTCTTTCCACGGCAGAACAATAACAACCCTTGCGGCAACGGGTCAGGATGAATTTCATACGATTTTTCATCCGTTTACAGAAGGTTTTAAATATTGTCCCGCTAATGACAGCGAAGCGCTTAAAAATATGATAAAAGGTGATGTTTGCGCAATTATGTTTGAATGTGTTCAGGGCGAAGGCGGAGTTAATGATTTAACTGATGAATTTGCCGAAACGATTAAGCAAATCGCCGCTGAAAATGATATTTTAATCATTGTTGACGAAGTTCAGACAGGCAACGGCAGATGCGGCTCATACTTTTCATATGAGCATTTCGGCATTAATCCCGACATTGTTACTACTGCAAAAGGTCTTGGCGGAGGACTTCCGATTGGCGCGGTTTTATTCGGCGAAAAAACAAAAAACACCCCTGCCCCCGGCAATCATGGCTCAACTTTCGGAGCAAATCCGATTGCCTGCGCAGGAGCAATAAGCGTTGTTAAAAGACTTGATGAAAACTTTATGAAAGAAATTTATCAGAAGGGCGAATACATAAGAAACGAAATCAGCAAATTCAAAGGCGTTAAATCGCTCAGCGGACTTGGATTGATGATTGGAATTGAAAGCGATACAAACGCTTTTGATATCGCAAAAAAATGCATTGAAAAGGGCTTGCTTGTTTTAACGGCTCATCATAATAAAATAAGACTTCTGCCCGCGCTAAATATTCCGTATGAAGATATTGATTCAGGGCTGAAAATTCTCAAGGAGGCAATTGAAGAATGAAACACCTTTTAAAACTTCAGGATTTATCAAAATCCGAAATAATTGATATTTTAAACCTTGCCGACCAACTCAAATTTGAACAGAAAAACGGCACTCCCCACCACTATCTTGAGGGAAAAACTCTCGGAATGATTTTTCAGAAGAGTTCAACAAGAACAAGGGTTAGTTTTGAAACAGGAATGTATCAACTCGGAGGTCAGGCGCTCTTCCTTTCAAACCGCGATTTGCAGATTGGAAGGGGCGAGCCCGTTGAAGACACTGCAAGAGTTCTTTCCCGTTATCTCGACGGCATTATGATAAGAACCTTTGAGCAAAAAGAGGTTGAGGACTTGGCAAAATACGGCTCAATTCCGATTATCAACGGACTGACCGATTACTGCCATCCCTGCCAGGTTCTTGCAGATTTAATGACTATCAGGGAATATAAAAAGAGTTTCGACGGTTTGAAACTCTGCTTCATCGGCGACGGAAACAATATGGCAAACAGCCTTATCGCAGGCTCGATTATTATGGGAATGGAATGTGCCGTTGCCTGCCCCAAGGGATATGAGCCCGACAGCGAACTTATGAAATGGGCAAACGAAAACGGCAAACTCACGGTTTCGGATAATATTGAAGAATGTGCAAAAGGCGCCGATATTCTTTACACGGATGTCTGGGCTTCAATGGGTCAGGAAGACGAAAAAGCCGAAAGAGAAAAGATTTTCAAAAACTATCAGATAAACGACGGCGTTCTCGCTCTTGCAAACAAAAAAGCAATGGTTCTTCACTGCCTTCCCGCTCACCGCGAGGAAGAAATAACCGCAAAGGTTTTTGAAGAACACGCAGAAGAAATCTTTGACGAAGCGGAAAACCGCCTCCACGCTCAAAAAGCAGTTCTTGTTAAGTTAATGAAATAAAAAAGAGCCTTTGGCTCTTTTTTTGTTAATTAAAATCGTTCAATTGCACCGATTATGTCGCTTGGAGCATAAGCAATCATAACAACATCAACCTGCTTTTTCTGATTATTTACAGTATACATAATCACATAGTTTTTCACATTAACAAAGCGCAGATTATTTTTTGAAAATCTATCCTTGTCAAATTCACGGTATCTTTCAGGCATCTCGCTGAGTGATTTAATCATATCAATGATGTCATTATAAAGACTATCTGCCGCCTGAGGAGCAAACAGCGTTTTTTCTATATAATCATAAATCAAATTCATATCACGAGCGGCATTTTCCGTTATATTAACCTTATAACTCATATATTATGTGCCTTTCTGAACTCGCTGTCGAACTCGTCAATCTGCATTGTTTTCCCCTGCTGTGCAGATTCAATTCCGTCGCTTAACTTTGTATACAGTTCTTCTTTGGACATTGCTGTTATATCGAGCGGATTTGCAGGCAGTTTCATTTCAAAAGGTAAACCGCCCTGAAAAATAACTTGCTTATAAAACATTGTTATAGCGCTTGAAGCAGGAATACCAAGTGATGCAAGAATACTCTCCGCCCTTTCTTTAAGTTCAGGTTCAACGCGCGCGCTTACATTTGCGGTTTTAGACATAATAAAAACTCCTTTCTGCTATTTCTTTAATTATTGTACCACATTGTGCTGCGTTTTACAATACATTTTTAGAATTGTGTTTTTTAAAGACACAATAGAATAAATCAAACAGATAATGGCTTCTCTTTGAGTTTTTCCGTATTAACGGAAATCAACTCAAAAAGGAGCCTTATTAATTTATTATCTCCCACAGTCTTGCCTAAACGGTTTTATCTCTTTGCTTAACATTTTTATCCGGCAACTGCGCTAATACTATTGCTCCGAAGATTAACACACAGCCCAGCGCTTCTCTGAGGGTTAGTTTTTCGCCGAGGATTATCCAGCCTGCAAGAACAGAAAAAACGCTTTCAAGACTCATCACAAGCGACGCAACTGTTGGATTAACGCCGCGCTGGCCGATAATCTGAAGTGTGAAGGCAATTCCGCTGCTCATAACGCCTGCAAAGAGGATTGAAAGAATCGCTTTTCCCGAAAGCGCAACGGCAACAGCGGGAAGAAAGTTTTTGAAATCGCCCTTCATATCAACGAAAAACATCGGGAATGCGCTGACGGCGGCGGTTACAAAAAACTGCCTTGAACTAAGGCGGACAGGGTCAACCTTTTTAATCATAAAATGGTCGATAGTTAAAATATGCATTGCCCAGACAAACGAGCCTGCAAGTTCGAGCAAATCGCCAAACTCCATTTTAAACTCGCCGTTTATGCAAAGCAGATAAAGTCCGATAAGAGTTATGCCAACCGCTATCCAAACGATTTTCGGACAGTCTTTTTTTATAAACAGCCCTAAAATCGGAACGAGTATAATATAGCAAGCGGTTAAAAAGCCCGCCTTGCCCGCACTTGTTCCGTAATAAAGGCCGACCTGCTGAAGAATTGTTGCAACAGAAAGGCACAGTCCGCAGCAAAGCCCTGCAAGGCGAAGTTGTTTTTTATCTTCTGCGTTTTTGGGTTTGTTTCCTCCGTAGAAATCGGTTTTATCGCCGATTCTGATAACGGGAAGGAGGATAACAGCGCCGATTAAATATCTTATGCATGTGAAGGTATACGGACCTGTTATATCCCCTCCCTCGCTCTGAGCAACAAATGCCGTTCCCCAGATTAAAGCCGCAAATGCAAGGAGGAAAACATTAAGTTTAGTATTAGTTTTTTTCATTTATATTCCTTTTCGGTTTGGTAACCTGAACTCCTGAATCCTTACTTAATAAAAACAGGGCGTTGCCCTGTTTTTATTATTCATCAAATTTGAGTATTGCTGAAATAATCGTGTTGAAGCCTGCTTTGATAACCTCGGGGTTGAGGATATCATAATTATCTCTTGAATTATGATAATAGTATGCAGGTGCAGGGTCCATTGCCGCAAGGGTTGTTGCTTTAATACCTGCCTGAGAAAACGCAGCCGCGTCTGAAGCGCCCATAAAGACGCCGGCTTTTTTAATGCCTTCAACTCCTGCTTCATTACCCGCTTCAAGAACAAGGTCTGAGAATTCTTTATCGTTTTTAACAAGAGAATTCATATCTTTTGAATAAACATTGAGGAAGCCATCATCTGCAAGAGTGTCAACACAGAGAACGGCGGTTTCGATATCGGAGTTTAAATATTCCTCTTTATGAGCCGCAGCCCAAGCCTTTGTTCCTTTAAGACCTGCTTCTTCACCGTCCGTTATAAGAGCAACAACTTCCGTGTTTTCAAGTTCAACGCCAGCCATATCAAGCATACGAAGCGCGCAAACAGCGGCATATGTTCCCGTTAAATTATCGTTTGCGCCGGGAGAAACTGTTTTGAAATCAACAAAGAAGAAAAGGGTTACCATTGCAATTGCGGTTATGCTGTGGAACAAGAAACCGTATGAAGTCATAAACTCGCCGAAAGCGCCCATATCAACAAAGTTTGCAATAATGCTGATAAGAGCAATAATCGCCGAAAGAATCATTGAACAGATAGTCAGCGCCATCAGGGGAAGCATAAGATGAACTTTCTTTGTGCTGTATCTTGTGTGGCGCCATTCGTAAGCGGCGTCGATATGACCGCAGATAACAATTCTTTTCTTAACCTCACCCCTCGGAGCGCGCTTTGCATAAAAGTTGTTTGCGTCTTTTTTCTTATAGAAAATATCACAGAAGGGTTTATATAGTGTTAACTGAAGTCCTGCAACAAAAAGCGAGCAGATAACAACCGCGCCGACAATAATCTGAGGCAGGAAAAACGCCGAATTTCCGATATTATCGAAAATATCAAGAAATGTTAATAGCATTGTTACAACTATTGCAAGAAAAGTTAAAACGGAAACTGTTTTGGTGAAATGCAAAAATGCTTTCGGATTCATTTTATATGTTTCAAATCCCGTTTCGTCGCAAAAAGTATCCATTTCTTTTTTGATATGCTTCTGCGCAGCAAGGCAGTTTTCGTTGCCCGATTCACGGGGTCCGTATCTTTTAATAACATTTGTTATCTCTCTGACAGCCCAATCAACATTTTCGTTAACAACCGCCTGAGGAAAATCGCTGAATTTCATCTTATTATCTCCTTTGTTCTTTAATTTTATCGTTTAATTCAACCTCAAGGTATGGATTTCCGTGGGTGAATTTATAAAGTATTTTCGCTCTGTGTTTATTTGAAGCAAAAGCAATTTCATCTTTTGCATAGTTAATTCCGAGTTTTTCAAACATCGGCTTTTGCGCTTCCCATCTTTGAATGAAATCTTTTAAATCTCTTTTTTCAGCAGGAAGCCAGCCGACTTCGCTGAGCGCCTGAATCCTCGGAAACATCTGCATTTCAAGTTTCTTTTTATCGCTTATCCATTCGCTCCAGAATTCGCCCTCAACGCCGAGAACATTTGAAAGGTTTTCACTGTTCACTCCGTAATCGGCAGGATTATAGCAATAGGTGTTGCTGAGGGGGTATCTCGCATACGGCATATCGAAATAGAAGCACTGATGATTTGATAAAATCATTTTTCCGCCCGAATTAACATAGTTTTCGGCGTTTATATCGCGATTTCTCGTCCAGTACTGAATAACCGCGCCGCACTCCTTTGATTTCAGGTTTTCAGCGCTTGCAATCTCATTCCAGCCAATCGGGATTTTTCCTTTTTCTTTAAGAAAAGCGAAAACCTTGTTTTCAAAATATCCCTGAAGTTCGGTTTCGTCTTTAAGATTATTCTCTCTTATAACCTTTTGGCATTTTTCGCATCTTTTCCACTCACTGTGGGGCGCTTCATCGCCGCCGATGTGAATATATTCACTTTCAAAAAGCGCGCAAACCTCATCAAGGACCGAAAAAACGAAATCATAAACCTCTTTTTTGCCGAGGCAGAGAGTTTTGTTTGCTCTGAAATCAAGACTTCTGAATTTAGGATAATCCCACGAAAAATAGCCGATAACCTCCTGCTCTTCTTCAAAACAGGATAGATAGGGATATGCCGCCATTGCCGAAATGCTGTGCGCGGGGAAATCAATTTCGGGAACAATTCTTATTCCCCTTTCCTTTGCGTAGGCGATTATTTCCTTTATCTCCTGCTGTGTATAAAAACCGCAGTGGGGTTTGTTTTCTTTTTTAAAACTCTTCCAGCCGCCGATATGGGTGTACTCCCTTTTTGAGCCGATTTCGGTTAAAAGAGGATATTTCTTTATCTCAATTCTCCAGCCGTGGTCATCGGTTAAATGCCAGTGAAGAACATTAAGTTTCTCAAAAAGCATATAATCGAGAACTTTTTTAATCTGTTCTTTGCCGAAGAAATGTCGGGATTCATCAATATTGATTCCGCGCCACGAAAAATATGGCTCATCCTCTATCTCGCAGCAGGGAATTTTTTTGCCGTCAATAAGTTGTTTCAGCGTTTGAAATGCGTAATAAGCCCCTGTTTTGCCTGAAGAGAAAATATTAATTTCTCCCTCATCAACAGTGAGTTTATAGCCCTCTTTGCTGATTGCGGGGTCTTTTATAAATACGATATTTGCATTATCGGATGCGGAAAAATATTCCTCAACAAGGGGCAAATCAAAATCGCTTTTAAAGCCCTGATTATCGTCAATGGAAAACGCTCCGCTTTTTTCCTTTGCAAATTTCGGATACGGAATTATATTCAACATATTATTTAGCAACAAATCCAATCTTTTTCATTGCCTTTGCAAGAGTTCTTCCTGCAACGCGCGAAGCAATATCTGCGCCGTTTTCCCAGCACGCTTTAAGATATGCTTTATCTTTCATCAGTTCGTTATATCTCTTCTGAACGGGCGCAAGTTCTTCAACAACCGCTTCGCCGACTGCCTTTTTGAAATCGCCGTAGCCCCTGCCCGAGAAATCACTTTCAATCT
>JAFYFO010000365.1 GCA_017543725.1 Eubacterium sp. | reverse complement strand
ATTCAGAGGAGTGTCAATTCCGAAATACTTCTGAAGTTCAATATGCGCCCAGTGGTAAAGCGGATTGCCAATGCAGTATTGCAGGGTTTCTCCAAATTTAATAAACTTATCCTTTGAAGAAGCGTCGCCCGTGCAGTATTTTTCTTCAACGCCGCAGGAGCGCATTGCTCTCCATTTATAATGGTCGCCCGAAAGCCAGAGTTGAGTTATGTCAACGGGCTGTTTGTTTTCATAGATTTCTTTCGGACTTAAATGACAGTGGTAGTCGCAAATCGGCATATTTTCAGCATATTCGTGAAATAGTTTCTTTGCGCTTTCAGTGTCGAGAAGGAAATCCTTGTCCATAAAAGCATTCATATAATCACCTTTAATCTTGGTTTAATATTCGCATATATTATATACTTATAGAAAATCTATTTCAATCATAAATTATAAATATTGGTTAAAATAGTATAAATCATTAATAAAGGAAGAAAAAAGTATTAAAAATTCTGTATTGAATTGACAATAAAGTTGATGAAATGTAGAATTAAAAATGATAAAAACAATTATAAGGAGGCATTATTATGTTTTGCGCAAATTGCGGAAAAGAATTAAAAGACGGCGAAGTTTGCACCTGCACTGTTGAAAATAACGCACAGGAAACTCAGCAGGTTCAGGAGGTGCAGCAAACTCAGGAAACACAGTATGCTCCTCAGGAGGCGCAGTATGCTCAAGAGGCGCAGTATGCTCAGGGAGGAACATACTACAACCCTGAAAATCAGCAGCAGTTCAACAGCAACTACGTTGCCTTCCCCGGAACATATTACGACCCGACTCAGGCAATCAATGAATCCGAGCAGACTGTTCAGAAAGAAAAGATTCCTGCAAAAACCGATTATCCCGAAGGATATAAAATCAAAAAGAAATATGTTGCGGTTCTTCTTGCGCTCAGCGTTGGAACTTTCGGAATACATAATTTCTATCTCGGCAATTCAAACAGGGGACTTGCGCAGGTTCTTGCTGCAACTCTCGGCGGAATTTTCACCTTTGGAATTGCAACAATCGGAATTGCAATCTGGTCGACGGTTGAGGGAATTCTTTTATTAACCGAGAATATGGACAGAGATTCAAACGGCTATAAAATTCAAACCTTTGAAGAATCTCTTGCAAAGGCATTAAATAAGGAATAATCATTATGGGAAAAAGAGCCGATAAGGCATATGATAACTTCAAAAGCGGCTATAACTGCGCACAGGCTGTTTTTATGGCGTTTTGCGATAAATACGGTATTGAGGAAGAAAAAGCCGCCATTCTCGCCTCCTCGTTCGGAGGAGGTATGGGCAGAATGAGGGAAGTTTGCGGAGCGTTCAGCGGAATGCTTCTTGTTAACAGCCTTGAAACCGGAACAGCGGATGCTTCAGACAGGGAAGCCAAAGCCGCAAACTATCAAAGCGTTCAGAAACTTGCTCAGCGTTTTAAAGAGGAAAACGGCTCGCTTATCTGCAGAGAACTTTTAGGACTCTCCGAAAAGCAGGAAAAAAGCGAAACGCCCGTTCCCGAGGAGCGAACTTCTTCATACTATAAAAAACGCCCCTGCGCCGAAATAGTTAAAAGCGCGGCATTGATACTTGAAGAAGAATTTTCAGAATAATATAAACGCATCAGGCAATCATCACCTGATGCGTTTTTTATAATTACGAATGACGAGTTACGAATTACGAATTTCGGTTACTCGCTTCGCT
>JAFYFO010000364.1 GCA_017543725.1 Eubacterium sp. | reverse complement strand
TTTTTCTTTCTCTTTGGCTTTTCTGTCTTTGAGAGCAAGAAACACCATTGATATTGAAAAATAGATTATAATTTCACTGATAAAAACAATGTGCATGGCTTCCGACGAGAGCGCTGAAAAAAGATTGAAGGGGAAGGCAATAGCGATAAATCCGATTATAAGAGATGCGATTGTTAATAAGATTGATTTGATAAAACTTGTTTTTCTTTTCATTTTTTTGTCCTCCTGAATTAGTACACCTTCATTTTAATTCAGGAAAAGGCAATATGCAATATGCCTGAAGGGCAGAGTCCAAACTATTGGACTTCAAATTGAAAAAATATTATAAAAGCGCATTTTTTAAGGCAAATATCGCGTTTTTTATTTCTTCTTTCGGTATTGCCGAAGGTATCAGAATTAGTTTCAAAACGCCGTTTTCATAACTTCTTATATAAACCGAAATCTGATTATCTTCAAAAACCGAAATATCCTTTTCAAAATCAATAATAAGCCTGATGTTAATTCCGTTTTCGCTGATGCTCAGTTGCGCTGAGGGAATTTCTTTTTTAAGTTCGTTATAAAAGATTTTTGTTTTTTCCGTGTAGCGGCGGCGAATTTTCCTTGTTTGAGAATAAATATGTCCATCCCGTATATATCCGCAAAGGGCGATTTGTTCGGTTTTGCTTGCCGTTTGTGCAAATCTTTCCTTGTTTTTATGAAATTCTGCAGCGAGTTCTTCTGTTAAGACCATAAAACTTATTCTGATTCCGGGAACAAGAACATTTGAAAAAGAACCCATATAAACAACATTTTTGCCGCCTGAAAGCGCATAAAGCGCAGGTGCGGGCTTGCTCTGATAAACAAAATCAGAATCAAAATCATCCTCAATAATAATTGAAGATGTTGTTTTTATGTGGTTGAGCAGTTCTATCCTTCTTTTAATCGGCATAACGCTTCCGAAAGAAGTCATATGCGAGGGCGAAACATAAATAATATCGGCGTTTTTGTTTTTAATTCCGACTTCAAAACCGTAGTCATTAAAAAGCGATATGCCGTTTATAAAACTTTTATCGGGAAAAGAAACAGTTTTTCTGCCCTTGATAAGCGAACAAAGTATTCCGAGCAGACTGTTGACACCTGCGCCGATAACAATTCTGTCGGGCGAGGCTGAAACATTTCTTTTCTGCGCAATGTATTGGCAAAGAGTTTCTCTTAAATCTGCCTCACCCTGAACATCGCCGTATGATAAAAGTCTTTCCTGCTGACGAAGCGCGCTTTTTATGTATCTCTGCCAGAGCGCAATATCAAAACATTCCTTATCAGCGTCGCCGCTTTTTAAGTCATATTTAATATCTTTTTTATTTATAACAATATTATTATCCTGAGTCTTAAGGTTGATATTATCGCAAACAAAATATCCGCTTTTCTCTGATGAGATAATATAGCCGTCTGCCTGCAGTTCAAAATAGGCGTTTTGTATTGTTGTTTTGCTGACGCTGAATATATCGGCTGCTTTTCTGACTGACGGGATCTTTTCACCGCTTTTAAGTTGCTTTGATTGAATCAGTTCTTTGAAGTGGTTATATATTTCAATATATTTCTTCATAACTGTACCTCAAAAAAATATTAAAACTGTGTATTTTATTATGCACAGTGGTATTATATACTTGTTGTATCAATTATTCAATAACTTTTTAAAGGAAGTGAGAAAAATGAACGATAAACTGAGAAAAACGGTTTTCTGCGGAGTTATAACAGCAATGATTTTTGTTTTAACAATGTTTGTTAAAATTCCTATTGGCGCGGGGTATATTCATTTTGCGGATTCCCTTATGTATGCCTGTACTGCGCTGACAGGCGTCTGGGGACTTATCGCAGGAGCATTCGGCGAAGCGCTTGCAGACGCTGTCGGAGGATATGCGGTTTATATTCCGTTTACCATTGTGATTAAAATTCTTATCGCTCTTCCCTTTGCGGTATTCTCTGTTAAATGCGAAAAAATCCTGACTGTTAAAAATATTCTTTTCACTCTTCTCGGCGCTGTTATAACGGTTGTCGGCTATATTATTGCAGACACTGTTGTTGCAGGCAAAGGCTTTGCGCTGACATATGCGTGGATGAATATCGTTCAGGGTCTTGCAAGCAGCGTTTTCTTTATTCTGATTGCGGCTGCATTTGATAAAATGAATATAAGAAAGAAATTTTTCTGAGGTGCATTATGACTGATATAATCTATAATCTTGAAGGCGGAACTTATTTAAACATAACAAATAAATGCCCCTGCAACTGCGCGTTTTGTATTCGTTCAAAGGGCGACGCGGTTGGCAGCGCAAAAAAACTCTGGTTTGATGAAGAACCGGGTTTTGAAGAAATAAAAAAAGCGATTGATGAATATGATTTTTCAAAGGTTGAAAGCGCGGTTTTCTGCGGCTACGGCGAGCCGACCAACGCGCTTGATAATCTTATCAAAACAGCAAAATATCTCAAGCAAATCAATCCCGATATCAAACTCAGAATAAATACAAATGGTCTTTCGGATTTAATTAACGGCAAACCAACCGCAAAGGAAATCTGCGATAATATTGATATTATTTCTGTTTCGCTCAATATGCCTGACAGCGAGCAGTTTGATAAAATAACAAGGAATATCTATCCCGGAAAAGCCTTTGATGCAATGCTTAGATTCACCAAAGAATGTGTTGAGCAGGGCAACGAAGTTCATATGAGCGTTGTTGATGTTATCGGCGAAGAAAACATTGAAAAATCCCGCAAAATCTGCGAAAAACTCGGAGCAAAATTCATCTGCCGATCCTATTCTCGTGGAAGATAATAAAAGTTTCCGGTTGATGATCATAAGATATGATTTTTTCCTATTGACAAAGTAGGAAATTAAGTATATATTATATGCGAAAAACCTATAATGTTTGTAGGAAATAAAAAAAGAGGTGAAAAAATGAAAACGGTTTATGTTGATAATGCGGCAACAACAAAACTTTCTGATACTGCTTTTAAGGCTATGATGCCTTTTATGCAGGAAATATACGGAAATCCTTCATCGCTCCATCATATCGGTCAGGAAGCGAAAGAACATCTTGAAGACGCAAGAGAGCGCGTTGCAAACTGTATCGGAGCGCTTCCGAGCGAGATATATTTCACATCCGGAGGCAGCGAAGCGGATAACCAGGCAATCTTAACTGCTGCTTATAACGGTGCAAAGAAGGGCAAGAAGCATATTATTTCTTCAAAATTCGAGCATCACGCTGTTCTTCACACACTTGATAAACTCAAAAGAGAAGGCTTTGAAATAACGCTTCTTGATGTTTACAGTGAAGGTATTGTTAGAGTTGAAGATTTGAAAAACGCTCTGCGCGATGATACTGCGCTTGTAACAATAATGACTGCAAATAACGAAGTCGGAACAATTCAGCCGATTAGCGAAATCGGCGCTCTTTGCAAGGAAAAAGGCGTTATCTTCCACACAGACGCTGTTCAGGCGGTTGGTCATATAGCGGTCAATGTTAAAGATATGAATGTTGATATGCTTTCCGTTTCAGCGCATAAGTTCCACGGACCAAAGGGCGTTGGATTCCTATATTGCAGAAAGGGAATAATCCTTCAGAATCTTATTAACGGCGGCGCTCAGGAAAGAAATAAGAGAGCGGGAACGGAAAATCTTCCTGCAATTATGGGAATGGCTGCTGCTATGGAAGAGGCTGTTGCAAAACTTGATGAAAACGCTGCTTATATCAGCGCTTTAAGAGATAAGATTATAAACGGTGTTCAGGATATTGAAAAGATGAGAATTAACGGCGACCTTGAAAAAAGGCTTCCGGGAACTGTTAATATGTGTTTTGAGGGCATTGAAGGCGAAAGTCTTTTGCTTCTTCTTGACCAGTCGGGTATCTGCGCTTCATCAGGCTCTGCCTGCACAAGCGGTTCGCTTGACCCGTCCCATGTTCTTCTTTCAATGGGAGTTCCCGTTGCTGTTGCTCACGGCTCTTTGTGATTATCGCTGAGCGAATATAATACCGAAGAAGAAATTGATTTAATTATTGAAACAATCCATAATGTCGTAGTTTATCTGCGCTCCATTTCTCCCGTTTGGGAAAAAATTATGAAAGGCGAGGAAATCAAATAATGGCACTTTATTCAGAAAAGGTTATGGACCACTTTACAAATCCGAGAAATGTTGGTAAAATTGAAGACGCGGACGGAGTTGGCGAAGTAGGCAACGCAAGATGCGGAGATATAATGAAAATTTATCTTAAGGTTGATGATGAAGGAGTTATAACAGATGTTAAGTTCAACACCTTCGGATGCGCTTCCGCAATTGCTTCAAGTTCTATGGCAACCTGCCTGATAAAAGGAAAGCCCGTCAGCGAAGCGCTTGAATTAACAAATAAAGCCGTTGTTGAAGCGCTTGAAGGACTTCCGGCAGTAAAAGTTCACTGCAGCGTTCTTGCGGAAGAGGCAATCAAAGCCGCAGTTAAGGATTATAACGACAGACACGGCGTTAAATACGACCCTGAAATTTTCAAAGAGAAACATATTCACGAGGACTAATATGGCTATTAAAGACATTCAGCAAGAGATATTAAGACTGAAAAAAGAAAACGATATTTGTATTCTTGCGCACTGTTATCAGTCGCCGGAAATTCTTGAAGTTGCAGACTACACGGGCGACAGTTTCGGTCTTGCTGTTGAGGCTGCCAAGGTTGAAAACAAAACGGTTATTATGTGCGGAGTGCGTTTTATGGCGGAAACCGTTAAGATTTTATCTCCCGATAAAACCGTTATTCTTTCAAATTCCGAGGCAGGATGTCCGATGGCTGAAATGATGGATAAAGAGGTTATCAGCGAGGTTAAAAAGCAATATCCCGATTACACGGTTGTTGCATATGTCAACACAACAAGCGAACTTAAAACAGTTTGCGATGTTTGCGTTACTTCCTCCTCCGCTCTTAAAATCTGCAAAAAACTCAAAAGCAATAAAATCCTCTTTATACCCGACAGAAATCTCGGTTCCTGGATTGCTCAGCAACTTCCCGAAAAAGAGTTCAAACTTCTTTCGGGCGGCTGTCCGACCCATGCTAAAATCGGCAGGGAATCCGTTTTGAAAGCAAAGGAAAAGCATCCGAATGCGCTGTTTCTTGTTCATCCCGAATGTGTCAGCGAAGTTGTTGAACTTGCCGATTATGTCGGCTCAACAACCGGCATTATGAACTATGCGAGAAAGAGCGACGCAAAGGAATTCATTATCGGAACCGAAAACAGCATTGTAACTCATCTTCAACTTGAATGTCCCGATAAAAAGTTTTATCCTCTTTCAAAGAATCTTATATGCAACAATATGAAAGCAACAACCCTTGTTGATGTTCTCAACTGCTGCAAAGGATGCGGCGGTGAAGTTATCGAACTTGATGAAGAAACAAGGCTCGGTGCAAAACGCTGCATTGATAAAATGATAGAACTCGGTTAATAAAATATGAAAAAAGCAATTATTGCAATGAGCGGCGGTGTTGATTCAAGCGTCGCCGCTTATTTTATGAAGGAAAAGGGTTTTGAGTGCATTGGCGCAACAATGAAACTCTATGATAATGAGGATATCGGAATAAGCACGGAAAAAACCTGCTGTTCGCTGAGTGATATCGAGGATGCAAGAGCAGTTTGCCGCAAACTCGGTATGCCTTATTATGTCTTCAATTTCAAGGAGGAATTTGAAGAAAAGGTTATTGATAAGTTTATTAAAACCTATGAAGAGGGCGCAACACCAAATCCCTGCATTGATTGCAACAGATATCTTAAATTTGAAAAACTGATGCAGCGAATGACGGAACTTGGTTTCGATTATGTTGTAACGGGTCATTATGCCGATATTGAAGAAAAAAACGGAAGATTCCTTCTGAAAAAGGGCAGGGATTTATCAAAGGACCAGAGTTATGTTCTTTATTCATTAACTCAGGAACAACTCTCCCATACTCTGTTTCCGCTTGGAAGATATTCAAAGGATGAAATAAGGGCGATTGCCGAAAAAGAAGGCTTTTTAAACGCTAAAAAGCACGATTCCCAGGATATATGCTTTGTTCCGGACGGCGATTATGCAAAATTCATTGAAGAGCATTTGGGAAAAACATACAAAAAAGGCAATTTCGTTGATAAAAACGGCAATATTCTCGGTGAACACAGCGGAATTATCAGATATACTATCGGTCAGAGAAAGGGTTTGGGAATTGCTCTGGGCGAGCCTGCGTATGTCTGCGAAAAGAATATTGAGGAAAACACGGTTGTGCTCGGCTCGAATGAAGATTTGATGAGCAGTAAACTTGAAGCGGCTGATTTCAACTGGATTTATGAAAAACCTTCCGAGAAGATTAAATGCAGCGCCAAAACAAGATATAATATGACCGAACAGCCCTGCGAGGCTTATGTTGAGGGCAATAGAGTTTTTGTTGAATTTGAAAAACCTCAGCGCGCTGTAACAAAGGGGCAGGCGGTTGTTTTATATGACGGCGATTATGTTATCGGCGGAGGAACAATAATTTAACTTTTTTATGGAAAGCCAACTGTTTTTTTAGGAAAATCATTATCAAATTGTAAATAAATTATAAATTCAATATTTAGTATTGATTTTGAAAATTATTTCTGATATAGTATTGTTGAAAAGGATTGGAGGTTTTGTTATGAATAGGAAATATTGCGAACCGATTGTCGAGATTCGCCGATATAATTTCTTCGAGGATGTTTGCACTAATCCTTCAGACCCTGATAACAACGGCGACCTTCACGACGAAGATGAATACGATTATTTCGGCGGTAATGGTAATAACTGATTATAAAAGACTTGTTACAAAACAGGTCTTTTTTTTATGCCAAAAAACGAATTATTAAATAATTTATTCAATTTATTATTTTTATTGTTATTTTTATGTAATTTTTTGAAATAAAGTATTTATTTTATTTATTATTTCTGTTATAATGATTCATTATTGATATAATTTGTTAAAAAGGGGGCGGAAATTTGAAATATATTAAATTGCTCATTTGCGTTATTCTGATTGCCGCCGTTCTCGGCGGATGCAATTTAT
>JAFYFO010000363.1 GCA_017543725.1 Eubacterium sp. | reverse complement strand
TGCCCCGAAACGCACATACAAAGCGCTCCGTGAACAAATATTTCAAGTTCCAAATCGGTTTTCTTTCTTATATCCCTGATTTCTTCAAGGCTCATTTCACGCGGAAGAACAGCCCTGCAAAAGCCGAGTTCTTCAAGTTTGTTGAAACCGTCGGGAGTTGAAACGCTGCACTGAGTTGAGGCGTGAAGTCTTGCCTCGGGAAAAGAGCGGCGAATAAGGCTTGCAAGCCCCAAATCCTGAACGATAAAAGCGTCTGCACCGCAGCGCATTGCAGTTTCAACCGTTTTATATGCAGTTTTCATTTCCCCGTCTGAAACGAGGGTGTTAACGGTTATATAAACCTTAACATTTCTTGCGTGGCAGTAGGAGATAACTTCTTTGAGTTGCTCATCGTCGAAATTATCGGCGTTTCTTCTTGCGTTGAAATCCTTCATTCCGAGATAAACGGCGTTTGCTCCGCATCTCACCGCGGCAAAAACGCTCTCCCTGCTGCCGCAAGGAGCGAGTATTTCAATATTCATAACATTCCTTTTTGCTTGCAACTTGCAACGCGAAACTTGCAACTAAAATAAGAGGACGATTTTGCGTCCTCTTATTTTTCTGCAAGTTTATTTCTCAGATTGCTTATTTCCTTATTAAGTCTTTCGATTTCACGGCGTGCAACATCAACTTCCATTCTTGCTCTTGCACTGTCTTCAAGATAGTCTTTAATCTGAGCGCGAAGATTATCCGCAGAAGCAGTTGCCTTTTTGCAGGCGTCCGCCTGGTCAAGCGCAACAAGAACGGCACACTGCGTTGTTGAAAGAGTTGGCGAAGCGTTATTGATGGATTTCATTTCTTTATCAATTAATTCGCCGAGTTCTTCAACGTAATCGGGGTCGTCTTCTGATACAATAGTGTAACTTATGCCGCAAATTCTAAGATTAACTTTGTTCTTTTCCATTTTCTCCACCCTTTTCTGTTGTTGAATTTAGTATAGCAGTAAAAATTTTTATTGTCAAATTATTTAATCAAATAAAGTTTTGCGCCGTGGGGCTCTATTTCGCAGTTTATGCGGTTTTTAACGGTTGATTTCTGAGCGCTCCAGATTTCGTAAGCAAGATATTCCGTGTCGGGCATTAAAACATCGGTTAAATCCGCCTTTATTTTTCTTGCTTTTGAATCAGTGTTGAAAATTGCAATATATTTGCATTTGCCGCCATTCGCGCTCCAGATAACGGTTTTTTTATCCCTGAAAATCTCTTTTGCCCCATAGGAGTTGTCGTGCATTTTCAGATATTCCTTATTCGTCAGAAGGGATAAGGTGAATTCATCGTTTTCGGGAAGATTTCCGCCAATCATAAGCGGACTTCTGAATATTCCCCAAAGGGTCATAAGAGTGAACTGTTCGGGTTTTGTGAACTGGGTCATTCTGTTCTGAGGACCGTGGCAAGTTCCGTTTTTTGAAAGTCTGCCAATCGGAAGCATATCGCAGTCGGGATAGTTGCCCTTTGCGCCAACGCCCTGCCATTCTCTGCATTTATCAAACATTTCATAGAGTTTGTCCCACTGGTCCCAGAAATCCCCTGTGAGGCGCCACATATTTGCATTTTTGGAAAGATGCTCGGCGTTAGCCCTCGGCGCGGGACCGGGTGAAAGAGAAAGAACTATTTCCCTGCCGCAGTTATCAATTGCCTTTCTCAGCATTTCAATTTCGTAATCGGCGGTGTAGGGATTATCCCACTTTCTGAATTCGGTAACGCTGATATCATCACATTTGATGAAATCAACTCCCCAGGAAGCATACATATTTATAATTGAATTATAGTATTCCTGCGAGGCTTCGCAGTTTTTAACGCCGTACATATCGGTGTTCCAGGAGCAAACCGAAAAATGATGGGCGATATCGCGGCAGGTTGAATACGAGCCGAAGATTTTGCAGTTTTGCGCAGCCGCCTGACGGGGAACGCCCCTCATAATATGAATTCCGAATTTAAGACCGAGCGAGTGAATATAATCGGCAATCGGCTTGAATCCTTTTCCGCCTGCGGAAGAAGGAAAACGGTTCGGCGCGGGAATGAGCCTTCCGTATTCATCCATTACAAGTTCGCAGAAATTATTATAATCGTTGTCTTTTGCGTTTGGCTCGTACCACTGAATATCGCAAACTATGTATTCCCAGCCGTATTCTTTCAGGTTTTCAGCCATATAATCGGCGTTTGCTTTCAATTCTTCTTCGTTAACTGCCGCTCCGAAACAATCCCATGAATTCCAGCCGCGCGGCGGTGTTTTTGCCCAGTTTTTAAAATCAGTACCCATATTTTACTCCTCAAGCAGTTTTTCGGTTAATTCTTTAACATTTTTGCAGGCGTTGCCCGCGGTGTTTCCGAAAGACTTTTTTGCAAATTCTTTTATGGTTTCTATATCAGTGTTTCCGCTTTTTGCCAATTCGGCTGCCTGAACATCCGTTTCAACAATCGGGCCCGGAACGAAACTTCTGAAATCATAGTAGAAGTCGCGTTTTTCAATATATTCATCAAGGTCAAAAGCGAGAAACGCCATTGGTATTTCAAGAAGCGAGGCTTCAAAAATAACGCTTGAATAATCGGTGACAAGAAAGTCAACCGAGAAAAGAACATCGTTGATATCCCAGTTTGCACAGTCGGCAATTCTGCTTTTGTTTTTATCCGAATATTTGATTTTTTTATTGAGATAGGGATGAAGTTTAATAACAAGTCCCCATTCGTCGCCGAGCGTTTCAAGAACTTTATCGGCGTTGAATTTTTCATAGGGATAATAGCAGTCGCCGTTTCCCTTTCCCCTGAAAGTCGGGGCGAATAAAAGAAGTTTTTTCCCTTTGAGAGCGGGAAATTCGGAAAAGAATTCTTCTCTTTTTTTATTCCTGTATTCTTCATTTGACAGAATATCGCACCTCGGCGAGCCGAGCGCAAGCGCCTTTTCACTGCTTATTCCGTACGCCTCGGCATAGAAATCGCAGATATCGGGGGAACTGACTATTGCATAATCATATTGCCTGTGGTTTGCTGAATAAATTTCAAGAACGCTGCTTTTGTGAAAACGCGAAAAGCCGAAGGTTTTAAAGGCTCCGCAGCCGTGCCACAACTGGATTAATTTGGTTTTATCCTTCTTTTTGACATAACTTATCAGATGATAATAGTCGTCAACAAAAACAACCTTTGAGGTCATATAGAGATAGAGAAATTTCAAAAGAACTTTAAGTTCGCCCTTCGGTCCTCCTTTTTTGCAGACAAGGTGAATATCGGCATTTTCAATATCTTTCAGAGTGTTGTAAACCGCTTTCATATTTCCCGTGGGCGCATCCGTTCTGTTTGAGAAAAACGAAATTCTGTTTTTGTGAACGGGAAGCATTCTGCAGGGAAGCGCAACAATGTTGAGCATAACTCCTGCAAGCGCCTTGATTCTTTCAAGCGGAGTCAGAATGAAAAAGCGGTGAAGCGGGTGTTTCTTTATTCCGTTAACCTTCAAACCCGTTTGATATTCTTTTCCGTTGTCGGTGGCGTCGCTGAAAATAAACGAAACTTCAATTTCCCTCGGGGTGAAACCGTAGAAAATCAGCGAGGAATCGTATTTCCCTTCGGCAAAGATTTTTCCGTCTTTGAACTGAACTTTCATCGGAAGCCTTCGGTTGCCCCTGCTGCAGTTGAAAATAATTCCGATTCTCGGCGAGGGAACTTCTTTTTCGGGCGCAAAAGAAACGGCAATGTCTATAATAAACTTGCCAACTTCAAATCTTTCAATTTTCATAACTGCGTTTGTCATACTTGCACCCATAGTATTAAATATTGCATTTGTTGCTATTTTAGCACAATAATTTTGTTTTGTCTACTTGTTTTATCTGCTAATTTGTATATTTAAAAATATGCATTGCGACTTGTTTTTATAATTCTATTATGATAGAATACATTGAAATTAAAATCTATGCGGAGGATTATATATGATTCAGGCTAATAACATATCGGTTCAGTTCGGCGGAAGAGCGCTTTTCGAAAGAGTTAATGTTGTTTTTTCAGCGGGAAACTGCTATGGAATAATCGGCGCAAACGGCGCGGGAAAATCAACATTTCTTAAAGTTCTCAGCGGCGATCTGGAGCCGAGCAAGGGCGAAATCAGCATAACTCCGGGCGAAAGACTTTCTGTTTTGAAGCAGGACCACTTTGCCTATGATGAATATGAGGTTGTTCGGACAGTCTTAATGGGAAATCCGCGCCTTATAGAAATAATGGAAGAAAAAGACGCTCTTTATATGAAAGAAGATTTCTCCGAGGAAGACGGAATAAGAGCGGGCGAACTTGAAGCGGAATTTGCTGATCTGGACGGCTGGAACGCTGAATCAGACGCTGAATTTATGCTCAACAAACTCGGCGTATCGGATGAATACCATTATCTTAAAATGGCTGAATTGCCGTCCGATTTGAAAGTTAAGGTTCTTCTTGCGCAGGCGCTTTTCGGAAATCCCGATATTCTTCTCCTCGACGAGCCGACCAACCATCTGGATTTATCCGCTATAAGATGGCTTGAAAACTTCCTTCTCGATTTTGAAAACACGGTTATCGTTGTTTCCCACGACCGTCATTTTCTGAATAAAGTCTGCACCCATATCTGCGATGTTGACTTCGGAAAAATAACTCTTTACACAGGTAACTATGATTTCTGGTATGAATACACCCAGATGCGTCAGCGCCAGATGCGCGACCAGAATAAAAAGAACG
>JAFYFO010000362.1 GCA_017543725.1 Eubacterium sp. | reverse complement strand
TTTTTCTGCCTCTTCTTTATTCAAACCGATATCAATTGAAACCTCGTTTAAATCGGGAATCTTATCATCGTCGCCGTCTTTCTGAAGGTGGGGAGGAAGATTTGAAATAACGCCTCTTATCTCGCCTTTTGCGGTTAGAACGGAAACTTCGGAGGAGAGGAGCATTCTGTTATCTATACCGCCGACTTTATCAACTTTAAGAAAGCCATCTTCTGTGATTGAAGTTACAATCATACCGATTTCATCAAGATGAGCGTCAAGAAGAAAGTGATATCCTTCTCCGAAAGTGCAATAAACATTGTTCATTGAATCAACGCTAACTTTTCCGAGTTTTTCAAGTTTTTTCTTTAATAATTCACATATTTCGCCCTCTGCGCCGCCAACGCCTTTCGCAGAGGTTAAATCCTTTAATAGTTGCTTTGTATCAGTCATCAAAATTATTTACCATTTCCTTAAATTTTCTTCCCCTGTATTCAAAAGTTTTAAACTGGTCGAATGCGGGACATGCGGGGCAAAGCGAAACAATATCGCCGCTCTGTGCCTCTTGTTTTGCGATTTTAAGCGCGTTTTCGAGTTTATCAGTCATAATAACTTTAAGATTGCTGTTTTGAAAATTGGGGTTTGAAGTAACAGCGCAGTAGATTCTGTTTGCGGTTGTTCCGTTTAAAACAAGAACTTTGCAATATTTCAGAATGTACGGCACCATTTCGGTTAAATCGTTTCCTTTATCGGAACCGCCCATAATAACGATTATTTTTCTGCCGAAAGCCTTAAGACCGCTTATAACTCGTGATGGAGAAGTTGCAATTGAATCATTATAGTATTTAACGCCATTATATTCCCTGACGAATTCAATTCTGTGTTCAACGCCGCCGAAGGTTTTTGCGATATTCTTAATCGTTTCAACCTTGACGCTTCCCCAGACAGCGCAGATTGCAGTGCAATAGTTTTCAATATTATGGTCGCCGGGAATAACTATATCATTTTTATTCATAACAAGCGTTTTTTCGCCGTTTTCGCTATAATAGATATCCCCTTTTTCGTCCATATAAGCGCCGTTTTCAACAGGGTGTTTTATAGAAAACTGAGAAAGTTTGCCGCGAACATCAAAACGCATATCGTGATAAACTCTGCCGCCTATTGAATAGTCGCAATCGGCGTTTAAAACAGTTCTTTGATTTTCGTTTTGATAAATCAGAATGTTGCGCTTTGCATCAACATATTCATCAAGGGAAATATGATGGTCCTGATGAGTGCATTCAATATTCGTTACAACCGCAACATCCGGTTTGTTTTTCATATTACCCATTGTTAAGAGTTGGAAGGAGGAAAGTTCAACAACCGCAATATCATTTTCGGTTATTTCATCAAGCGCAGGCATCAGCGCTTTTCCGATATTACCGCCGAGAAAAACTCTGTTTCCCTCCGCTTCAAGCATTTTTGATATGAGAGTTGTTGTTGTTGTTTTTCCGTTTGAGCCTGTTATTGCAAATATTTTGCAGGGGCAATATTCAAAGAAAACTTTCATTTCGGTTGTTACTTTCTGCCCTCTTTCAATGCA
>JAFYFO010000037.1 GCA_017543725.1 Eubacterium sp. | reverse complement strand
TCAAGGTGCTTTTGGAGCTGATAGGCGGACTTGAACCGCCGACCTCATCCTTACCAAGGATGCGCTCTACCGCCTGAGCCATATCAGCGCATAAAAAAATGGCGACCCGGAACGGGCTCGAACCGTCGACCTCTAGCGTGACAGGCTAGCGTTCTAACCAACTGAACTACCGGGCCATTTTTTCTCTGCGCTTAGTATTATAACTAATGATTATGCTGTTGTCAAGAGAGAAATTCCATATTTTTAAAAACTGTATGTCAGGGTTTGCGGGTCCTGAAAAAGAGGAACGAAGGGCGGCTTGAAAGTGAACAGAAAAAACACCAACGAGGTTATAATGAATATCATCAGTGCAAATGAATTCGGCATACCTCTTCCGATCGAATTATTAATAAGAAAATAGCCGATAACAAAGGTTATCAAAACGCCGATAAAGAATGAACTGATGTTTATAAATTCACTTTGCTTTCCGAGAGCATATGTGAAAGTGTAGTAATAAGAAAGAATACTCCACATACCAAAATAAACTGCTGTGCAGTTTGCAAAGAAAACATTGAATTTATCCTGCCTGAATCTGTATGCGGTAAAAGCCGTAAAGGCAAAAAGCGGAAAGAAGAGCAGTTTAAGATGCTCCCACGGACTTTCGTTAACCGAGAAAAAGAGCGCAATTATTCTGTTTTCTCCGCTCCATCTGAAAACAAAATGCCCGATTGCTCCTGCAATGCAAACAAAAACAAATCCGATAATCTGGTTTTTTAAAAGCCTCTTATTCATAACATCACCCTGAGTAATATTATGATAAGAGGCTTTGATTTTATGATTTAATTTTTATGAATTATTGAATATAGTTTGTCCGGGTAATCGCTCATAATGCAGTCAGCGCCGATTGATGCAAGATATTCAAGTTCGTTTTCTTTATTTATTGTCCAGTACTGAACCGCAACATTGTGCTTGTGAGCATAGTTTATAACTTTCGTTGTTCCGAGGTTAACAGCCATTCTGTACGGCATATTATAGGGTATCTGAAGCGCGATATAATTAACTTCAAAATCTTCTCTGTCGCTCATTGCCGCTTTATAGAAATCAAGCACTTCGTTGATAGTTGCGCTCCTCTTTAAATCGGGATGCTTTTCATCAACATAAAGCGAAACTTCTTCCTTAAAAGTTCCGAAAATAACCTTATCAAGCAGGTTTCTTTCAAGAAGAATGTTGTAAAGAATATCAACGCCCTTTTTGCCTGCCTCGCCGCCGTTTTTGATTTCAATTATATAGTCGTAATTTCCGTTTGCTTCAAGATAATCGAGCAAATCGTCAACTTTAACAATTTTAAGACTTTCGGGACCTTCATCGCCTTTAAGCGAGGCGTAGGGCATTTCGCCTTTCTCATTTTCAAATTTTGCTCCGATATTCAGTTTTCTGAGTTCATCATATGTGTAGTCCTCGGGCTTTGCGTTTTCAACTCCGAAAACCTCTTTTGAATCCGTTGTTCTGTCGAGCGTTTCATCGTGAAGCAAAACAAGTTCTTCATCCTTTGTTATATGCAAATCAAATTCAAAAACATCAACATTGAAATTGCCGTTTTTAACGCAGTTTTCAAATGCCATCATAGATTCTTCGGGCATAATTCCGCCGCCGCATCTGTGCGCGCTGACAAAGGGCGAATTGCCGTTTGCAATATATCTGTTATCGGTTTCATAGTACTGAATATTTTTCGGGTTTGAATGCCAGTTAACCGAAATAATCTTTTCAACTGCAATAACCAGAATGATTGCAAGCAAAACGCATAAAATCTTTCTTAAAATATGTTTTTTCTTCTTTTGTTCCTTAACTGCCGCAGGCATAAATAATCCTCCTTTGCTTTGATGCATAATGATTATACATCAAACAAATAAAAAAATAAAGCCCGCAAATTTGTAGTAAATATAAAAACGGCTCAAAATGAGCCGTTTTTATATTTGGCGCAGAAGGAGAGACTCTCCTCTCAACTATCGAAAGCCCCACCGGGGCTTTCTCCCAATCATCCTGCCTTGCGGCAGTCTTCTTGGAGTTCGTTTCTCGTCTCTCTATTTGTATTAAATATAAAAACGGCTCATAATGAGCCGTTTTTATATTTGGCGCAGAAGGAGAGACTCGAACTCTCGCGCCGGTTTCCCGACCTACGCCCTTAGCAGGGGCGCCTCGTCACCAACTTGAGTACTTCTGCGTGTGACTTGCTTAACCTGTCAAGTTTAATGCACTTTCAAGTGCCTATTTACTTTATCATATACTTAATAAAAAGTCAATACTTATGTTATCAAATTTTTTCTTGACAACCTAAAAAACATAT
>JAFYFO010000361.1 GCA_017543725.1 Eubacterium sp. | reverse complement strand
CCGTTGCGATAATAACCGCCCTGCAGATAAACTCTGCGCCGAGCCTCGTTACAGCGTGCCAGTTTTTGCTTTCATCAAAAAACAAATCAACAATTTCGCCCTGACGGATATCAAGATTTTCGCACATTTCAAGAGTGTGCTTCATTCCTGCTGAATATTCTCTTCTGTCTATCTGCGCTCTCAGCGAATGAACGGCAGGTCCTTTTCCGAGGTTGAGCATTCTTGATTGAAGGGTGTATTTATCAGCCGCTTTCCCCATTTCGCCGCCGAGGGCGTCTATTTCGCGAACAAGATGCCCCTTTGAAGTTCCTCCTATTGAGGGATTGCAGGGCATATTGCCGACCCAGTCGAGATTAATTGTGAAAACGGCGGTTTTTGCTCCGAGGCGCGCCGAAGCAAGGGCAGCCTCAATTCCTGCGTGCCCTGCGCCGATTACTATAACATCATATTTACCTGCACTATACATATTCTCTCCACTTAATGCTTGCAAAGCAAGCAGTGCATTATTTCCCAACACAAAATTTGCTGAATATATTATTAACAACTTCTTCGGTTGCTTTTTTTCCTGTCAGTGATAAAAGTTCTTCCGCCGCTGAATCAACCATAACATTTATTGCGTCGAAAGTTATATTCATTTCAAGCGCTTCTTTTGCCTGCAAAATGTTTTCATAAGCGTTCTGACAGTTTTGCTTCTGCCTTAAATTTGCAAGCAGGGGAGCGTTTGTATCAAAATCCGCAACGCCGAGAATATTGCTGACCGCCGAGGCGAGTTCATCAAGCCCTTCATTGTTTTTAGCGCTGATATAAACAACGCTGTCGAAGGCGTTTTCGATAACCGCAGTATCCATTTCGGGCTGTAAATCGTTTTTGTTTATAACGGCAACGGCGTTTTTGCCGCTGCATTTTTCTATCAAATCAAAATCTTCTTTTGAAAGTTTTTGCGATAAATCAAAAACCGCAAGAATAAGCCCCGCGCTGTCTATCGCCCTGTATGCCTTTTCAATTCCGATTGATTCAACAATATCGTCGGATTCCCTGAGACCCGCAGTGTCTTTCAGGTGCAAAACAATGTCCCCGAGGCGAACGCTGTCTTCAACAATATCCCTCGTTGTTCCTTCAATATGGGTTACAATGCTTTTTTCGGTTTTTGAAAGCATATTCATAAGGCTTGATTTTCCGGCATTCGGTCTGCCTGCGATAACGGTTTCAACTCCGCAGGTAACGGTTTGTCCGTTATCGTAGTTATCAAGCAGTTTTTTAAGTTTTTCGGCTGCAAAATCAAGGGTTTGGGAAAGTTCGCTTTCGCTCAGTTCGGGAATTTCTTCATCGGGATAGTCAACCCAAGCCGCCATAAGCGCGCTGACATCAAGCAGTTTTTCCAGAACAGAATTGATTTCGTTGCTTAAAACTCCCTGAAGGGCGTTGAAGGAGGCTTTGAGTTCCGCCTGACCCTGCGCCGAAACAATTTTTGCAACGGATTCCGCCTGAGTTAAATCAATCTTTCCGTTTAAAAAGGCTCTTTTGGTGAATTCTCCTGCACCTGCAGGAACGGCGCCCGCTTCAAAAACCGCCTGAAGAGTGTTCTGCAGCGCAAGCATACCGCCGTGAACTGAAAGTTCGCAAACATCTTCTCCCGTATAACTTTTCGGAGCGCGGAAAACAAGAGCAACCGCATTATCAGCCTTGTTGCCGTTTATAATAATGTTTCCGTATTTTGCACGATAGCCTTTTAAATCTCTGATTGAAGAGCCGTCGGCAGGGGAGAAGAGGGAGGAGGCAATTTCTATTGCGTTTTCTCCGCTGATTCTTATAACCCCGATTCCTCCGGGCGCGTTTCCGCTTGCTATTGCGGCGATTGTTTTTGACATAAATAATTCCTCTGTTGTCAGATGAATGATAAATAAAATTACGAATGACGAGTTACGAATTACGAATTTCGGGAGATTCCCCTGTTAGGGGAAATGTCACCGTAGGTGACAAAAGGGTCTGGCGCCCGCTCCAAGGGACACATTCACACTTGATTATATAACTGGCGGATGATATCCGCCCCTACAAATTCGTTTCGGCGAGCAACTGCTGTAGGGGAAGATAATATCTTCCCGCAATACAAATGCGTCGCAGACCCCAAACTGACCACTGACAACTGATAACTGATTAATGGCGGGCATTGCCCGCCATTAAACTAATCTTTGTTTACTTCGATTTTACCGAATTTCGGTAAATCCGCTCTGTCCGCCTTTGGTTCGCGGTCAGAAACCTGCTGGACAGCGGGTTTTGAATTTCTTCTTCCTCTGTCGCTGCGTTTAACTCCTCCTGTTGGCTCAAGAACAACTCTTCTGTCCTGATTATAGCCAATTGAGCGGGATTCAACGCCTTCAATTTCCTGAATCGCTGTGTGAATAATTCTTCTCTCATAGGGATTCATCGGCTCAAATGTGTATCTTCTTCCTGTTCTCTGAACATATGAAGCGTGTTTTTTTGCAAGCGCTCTGAGAGTTTCGTTTCTCTTCTCCCTGTAGTCGCCGACATTGATTGAAACACGAACATAGCCGTTTGACTTCTTTTTCATTGCAAGAGAGATAAGATACTGGATTGAATCAAGGGTTTCGCCCCTTCTTCCGATAACAATACCGAAATCTTCACACTCTAAATCCATTGTTACAACGCCGTTTTCATAAACCGCATTGATTTTTGCATCGTCAATATTAAGCCCTTTAAGAATATCTCCGAAATATGCCTTTGCATATTCAAGGTCAACCGATTTCGGTGCGTCCTTCTTCTCTTCGGCAGTTTCGCTGACAGCAGCGCTTGCTGTTTTAGCGGGCTTTTCTTTTTTCGGAGCCTCTTTTTTGGGCGCCTCTT
>JAFYFO010000360.1 GCA_017543725.1 Eubacterium sp. | reverse complement strand
TTAACATCTGAATTTGTTTCGGGAACTTTGCTTACGGGATCGGGATCATTATCTTTAACATTTCCGTCAAATTTAACTGTGAAGGGGCCTTCTTTATTCCATATGGCGTAAAGCGTAGTGTCTGACGACGGAGTGAAGGTCGAGCCGGGTTTATAATCGGCTTTTGTTGCATCAGCTTTTGCAGCCCAGCCGAGAAGGTCATAAAGTTCGTTTTCAGCTCCGGTTGCGGGGAAAGTGTATGATCTTCCTTTTTCAACAGAGACGCCATTCTCAAGGGCTGTATCAAGTTTTCCACCATTGGCATCAAAGGTAATTTTCCAGTATTCGGCGGCAGAGTTGCCGAATACAGCATAGAGTCTTATAGATTTTGTGCCGTCAAGGTTGAGAGCATCTCCTGCTTTGTAGGCAACCGATGACCCGGTAGAACTTGTTGACCAGCCCAGGAATGTTTTAGCGTTTACGGAAACCGGAGTAGAAGCAGTAACTTTGATTCCGCTTGTATATTCTTCGTTTAAAGGGTTTGTGTCAAGCGTGCCGTCTTTGCTTATTGAATCATAAACAACCCACTCTGAAGTGTTGTTTTTAGCCATAACAGTTGCATTTTTCAACGCGCTGTCATTTGCCGCAACAGAATTCCATTCCGAATCGGTACCGTTGAAATTTGTGATTGTGAGGGCGGCATTTCTGAATGCATAGCTTGCTACATAAAGCACGGGATTCTCTATGCTGCCGATAGAAGTAAGATTTGAGCAGTCAGCAAAAGCGTATTCTTCAATTGTATTAAGCTGATTTCCGAGTTTTTCAATTGAACTTATATTGTTTTTTGAAAAAGCATATGCGCCGATAACCCTGACATTGTCGGGGATTGTAATTGTGCCGGAAAGATTATTGCTTTCAAAAGCATAAGATCCGATTTTTGTGATTTTTGATGAAACATCCGCAGAGGGGATTGAGTATCCGGCAGCTGCGCGGATAATCTCTGTTTCGTTTTTCCTGACAAGATACTTGCCGCCGGATATAACAGTAAAGTACTTGTTTTCAGAATCAACTTCAAAATTATCCACCTGAGTAACCGAACTGCTGTTTCTGAATGCATCTGCAGCTATGCTTTCAACATCTTTGCCGATTGAAACGGTTGAAAGCTTGTTGAGACCGGCAAGGGTAGCTCCGGTAATTGTTTTGACGCCGTCATCAAATCTGACTTTTTTAATGTTTGATATTTCATCTGCAGTAAGAGCGGGCTTTTTGGCATCAGTTCCATCGCTGAATGTCAGCGTTTCACCGGAAATGACGTAATTAGCCTGCGTCGCGCTTGCGAAAAGCGTTCCGACGGCCAGCGTGGTAAGGACCAGTATCATTACCAGAGCTAAAGATGTGATTTTTTTCATTACAAAGCCTCCATTTGATCGGGTAAACGCATTTACCCATTTAATCAAGTATATTATACATAAAAAAAATAATTTTTCAAGAGAAAAATTCATTTAAATGCGCAAACTGTTGCAAATTCCGGAAAAATATCTTAAAATACATACAGAATAATC
>JAFYFO010000359.1 GCA_017543725.1 Eubacterium sp. | reverse complement strand
TTGCGAAGTCTTTGAAGTGCTTTGCGTGCCATTTGAAAATGGCTCTCATTCTGTCGTAGGTTGTTTTATATTTCTTGATATCAACGCCGTTTTCAGTGTAGTTCTTTATCGCTTTTCTGCCCGAAAGGTCTGTTTTAACGGAGTTTATTGCGGTTTTAAGAGAAACGCCTTTTTTAACTTTAACGGTTTTGACTTCGCTCCACTGGCTGCAGAATTTTCTTCCTGCCGTGCTGACATATGAGCAAAGGCGAACATAATAGGTCTTTTCAAAAAGCCCCTTAATTTCCTTTTCCTTTTTCGTTTCATCACTGATAACAACGGAGCAGGTCTGTTTTTCGGAAAACTTCTTGCTTGTGCTGTACTGCAGAATATATCCCTTAACACCCGTGGATTTTTTCCATTTTGCTTTGATTTTTCCCTGAGAAATATAACTTGACTTGCTGAGTTTCGGCGCCTTTGTTGAGGTGTATGCCGAAAGTTTATCGCTGAAATCACCGAAACGCTTTTCGGTTTTATCGGGATAAACATATTCATAGTATTCCCGAACTGCGAATTTATATTTTGTGTTTTTCTTCAGGTTTTTAACGGTGTAGGTTGTGTTTTCTGTATATGCAAGGTGGATATATTTCTTCTCGGTAGAATCATATCTGCAAACCTCAAATTTGCCGCCTGCCCAGGGATTTGCAGGAATCCATCTGATTTTTACAGTCGTCTGACTTGTTTTGAGCGGCGCTATGTATTGGGGTTTATCGGGAAGGGTTATTGTATATGGATTGCCTAAATCGTCGATTTTTTCAACTTCTTTTGCAAACGCGCTGTTTGCGCTGAATATTACTGCTGTAAAACAGGCAAAAACAAACATAAAAATGAATATTGCCCGGGTTTGTTTATTCTTAACTGTTTTCATAATTTCCTCTTTTATTTTTTAATCCTTTTCTTTGCTTCAAGTTCCGCCTTTTCGGCTTCAATCTTCTTTTGCCTTGCCTCTTCGGCTTCTTTTTCCTCTCTTTCAGCCTCAGCCTTTGCCTCGTCGTAAAGAGCGGCGATTTCATCGAGTTTTGAATAGTTTTCAAACTGCTTCAAAAACTTCTCAGCGTCGTTGAAAGGCTTTGCTGCACGGTTGAATTTTGCAAATTCATCCATAAGCGCTTTTGCTTCTTTCTGAACGCCTTTTTTATCTGCAATAAGTTCTTTTGCCTTTGCCTTATCGCCTGCCTGGTTTGCTTCATAGATAAGTTCGTCGAGTTCGTCTTCCTTATCAAAAAGAGCGGTTAAAGCAGCCATATCGGGCTTAACAAAATCGTTAACAGAGCCGTAGTATTTATCATATGCTCTTTTTGCTGAGCGTTTGCTCTTTGCAAGTTCTTTTCTGAAAGAGCGGAATTGCCTTTGTTCTTTGGTTTCTTTCGGAAGGGCTTTTGCCTCTGAAATCTCTGCTGAAACATTATCAAGGCCGATTTGTTTTATGAAATCAAGACCCTGCGCCTGAATTTCTCTGTAAACTTCAAGTTTATGTCTTCCGAGTTCGCTTTCAAATTTATCAAGTTCTTCGCAAACAAATTTTGAAATTTCAATTTCTTCGTTGAACTCAATATCTTTTCTGCATTCCTTTTTGCCATTGCTCTTATCAATTGCAACAGGCGCTTTTTCAGCCGTTTCCCTTGCGTTTTCAACAAGGTCAATCGCTTCAACAAGTTGGCGGTTTTTGAGTGCGCCGTTTGCATAATCCTCAAAGAGTGCGCGAACCTGCAAAACGCGGATAACGCTTTTTTGCTTCTTCTCATCAAAGTCATAGAAGAAATAGGGAACAACATTAAGAAATGCGCCGATTGCCGCCATTATGATGAGGGCGGGAAGAAATTTATAAAGAAGCCCCGGCGCGCCGTTTTTGATATCAAGAATATCAAACGGCTTTTCGTATCCGTTGCCTTCAAATATTCCGAATTTTTCCTGAATTGCAGGAAGAACAGCCGAGGTTGCAAGGGTCACAATGTTTCCGATTGTTGCAACCGCGGCAAACATACCGTCTATTCTTTCGCCTGATTTATACTGCTGGAAGTCGCGGATATCCGCCTGAATAGCGGGGGTTGTTATCTGCTCAACAGAGCCGAAAAGATAGTTTGCCCAAACGCATCCAACAAGCCACCAGAATGAGCGGACATTGACAATCATAAGAAGAATACAAACAACATTCATCATATTAACCGTTATAAGAACCTTCTTTTTGCCGAATCTTTTAACGCAAAACGGCGCTAAAAGCATTCCCCAGAGCGAGGCGTTTCCGATAACCGTCCACGCAACGGCGTAGAGATTTCCGTCAACAGTGTGGCCGTAACTCTGGTTATAGAGAAGAATGTTTGAATATGCAAGTTCAAGGAATCCGAGCCAGCCCGCAAGTGAAATAATCCAGAAATATTTGTTTTTTGCAACTTCTTTAAGAGAATCAACAAAACTAATCTGAATTGTGTGAGTTTTAGCCTGAACAATCTTTTCTTTTGTGTTTGCCCAGACAACGATTGTCAGCGCAATGCCGAAAACGGCGTAAATCGTGCTCATGCGGTCGTTTTGGCCGTCGGTCTGCAGCATCTGAGATCCGTCCTTGAGAAAGCGGAAGCGGACTTCCGGATGCGCCAGCGCCTGCTGCTGCACGGCGGAGAAGA
>JAFYFO010000358.1 GCA_017543725.1 Eubacterium sp. | reverse complement strand
CTTGCTCCCTCCCACGATACCGCAAGCGCCGTTGCGGCTTGTTCGGTCGGCGAAAGCGGAGTTTATATTTCTTCGGGAACATGGAGCCTTATTGGAACGGAAAACGCAAATCCCGTTTTAAGTGAAAAAGCACTGAAGGCAAACTTCACAAATGAGGGCGGAATAAACTGCCGTTTCCGTTTTCTCAAAAACTATATGGGAATGTGGCTTTTCCAGAATATCCGCAAAGACCTCAATAAGGAATTATCAAACGATGAAATGATGAATCTTGCAAAGGAAAGCGGAGACTTTTATTATATCAACACGAATGATGAAGCGTTTCTTGCTCCCGAAAATATGATTGGCGCAATAAAAACCTATCTTAAAAACGATAATCTTTCGCTCGGCGCAGTTATCAATTCGGTTTATCATTCGCTTGCTCAGGCATATGCAAATGTTGTTTCGGAAATTGAAAGCGTTTGCGATAAGGAGATTGACTCTGTTAATATTGTCGGCGGCGGCTGCAAGGATGAATATCTTAATTACTTAACCGCTCAGTACACCGGCAAAAAAGTTCTTGCGGGACCCGTTGAGGCAACCGCAACGGGAAATCTGATAAGCCAGATGATGTTTTCAAAAGAACTTGAATCGCTTGAAGAAGCAAGGGAACTTGTTAAGAAATCCTTTGATGTTAAGACCTTCGAGGCTTAGCGCCAGTTATAAATTCTGTTTGACTGATTGACTATATTTTTTAATGATATAATATTATTAATTCCGGCATTAACATATATTCCGATTCTTATTTATCAATACAGATATTATCTTCCGAAAAAATCCGCCTGATTCAGAGCGGAAACCGTATTATTATCGGGTTAGGGTCTGAGCCTTAACCCGATTTTTTATCCGTTAATTAAAAAAGAAATGCTTGAATAAAATCTGCTGTGATGTATAATTAAAATGGTGATGATATGAATTATTTTATCGGAATAGACCTCGGAACGTCGGCTGTTAAAATGATTTTGATAAACGAAAATTCCAAAATACTGAAAACCGTAACAAAAAAATATCCCATCTCTTTCCCGAAACCGAATTGGAGCGAGCAAAACCCCGATGATTGGTGGAGCGCGGTGAGCGAAGGGATTGAGGAATTAACAAGCGGTTTTCCTAAAGAAGAAATAAAAGGAATCGGCGTCGGCGGTCAGATGCACGGGCTTGTTATGCTTGATGAAAACGGCTGCCATCTTCGCCCTGCAATTCTCTGGAACGATACAAGGTGTCAAAAGGAAACAGATTATCTCAATACATATGTCGGCAAAGAAAAACTTCAGAGTTTAACAGGAAATATTGCCTTTGCGGGCTTTACCGCGCCGAAAATTCTTTGGGTTAAGGAAAACGAACCCGAAATCTTTGAAAAATGCAAAATGATTTGTCTTCCGAAGGACTATATTAATTATAAACTGACAGGCGTTTTTGCAACGGATGTCAGCGACGCTTCGGGAACGCTGTATTTTGATGTTGAAAACAGAAAATGGTCAAAAGAGATGCTTGAAATAATCGGCATAAAAGAAGAGATGCTTCCTGCCGTTTATGAAAGCGCGGAAGTTATCGGCAAAGCAAATTTTGCCGCCCTTGATTGCAAGGTTGTTGCAGGAGCGGGGGATAACGCCGCCGCGGCAATCGGAACAAACACTGTTTGTGAGGGGCAGTGCAATATTTCCCTCGGAACAAGCGGAACGGTTTTCATTCCCTGCGATGAATATGTTAAAACAGAAAATCCTGCGCTTCATTCCTTTTGCCACGCAAACGGAAAATATCATCTGATGGGCTGTATTCTTTCTGCGGCTTCCTGCAATAAATGGCTGAATGAAACGGTTTTTGAAGCGCCGTATAATATTGGGGCAGAAAATGAAAAGTCGGCTGAAAATCTTTTCTTTATGCCTTATTTATCAGGCGAGCGCTGTCCGCATAACAGCGGCGATTTAAAGGGCGCTTTTATCGGAATAACTCATTCAACTTCAAGAGGGGATATGCAGCGCGCCGTTTATGAGGGCGTTTCTTTTGCAATAAAGGATTGCCTGGCGCTTTGCCCCGGTGAAATAAAAAAAGCCACTGTTTGCGGAGGCGGAACCGCAAGCAGGGAATGGATGCAAATTCTTTCGGATATCCTTGAAGTTGAACTTTCGGTTATTAAAAACGAAGGTCCCGCGCTTGGCGGAGCGCTGCTCGCTTCCGGCAAAACAGCAAATCCCATTATTGAATACAAAGTT
>JAFYFO010000357.1 GCA_017543725.1 Eubacterium sp. | reverse complement strand
GAACTGGTCAGACGATTGCGAAATTGCCTCAAAAAGCGTTGCGCTTGTTAAGGAGTATAACCCGAACTGGAATTCATCCGCGGGCGAAAAAGACATTTCCGACGGTTTATTTGACGGCAGAGTTACCGAAGCCTTTGAATGTGAAATACCCTTCACGCGCGAGGGCTGGCACGGAAGAATGTGCGCCTGTCGGGGAACGCTCGCCTCAATGAGCACAGAGCAGTTTGAAAAGTGGAGCGAAGCGCATATTAAAATGCTCTCCTCTTACCCCGATGAATTTACGGTAAAGCATATGCTTTATATAACGTATTTTGATTTTTAGCAATAGTTTTCTTTGGAAGTGATACAATGTCTGAATTTTTAAATAGTTATAATGAAATAGAAAGCGTACTGAAAAATTGCGGAGCAAAAAAGCCTATGCTTGTATGCGGTAAAAGTTTTCAAAAATCAGAAATATTCGAATATTTGAAGAAGTTTAATCCTGTTGTTTTTGATAATATCCGCCCGAATCCGCGATTTGATGATATGCTGAGAGCGGCGGAAATCTTCAAAGCCGAAAACTGCGATTTTATGATAGCGGCAGGCGGCGGAAGTCCTATGGACAGCGCAAAAATGATTCGTATTTTAATAAATAACGACGAAAATACTGCGCTTTACGGCGAGTTTGAAAACAATGATATTAAATCGCTTTTCATTCCGACAACGGCAGGAACGGGAAGCGAGGCAACGAAGACCTCGGTTTTTTATCTGAACGAAGTTCATAAATACAGCGTTCACAGCCTTGATTTCATTCCCGATTATGTTCTTTTTGATGAAAAACTGCTTGAAACTCTGCCTCTTTATCAAAGAAAGGCAACCTGTCTTGACGCGCTTTGCCATTCAATTGAAAGTTATTGGAGCAAAAAGGCGAATGATGAGAGCAGGGTATATGCCGAAAAATCAATAAGGCTTTTCTTTGAAAACAAAAACGGATATATAAATAACACGCCCGAGGGAAATCTCGGTATGCTTTGGGCTTCGTATTACGGCGGTAAAGCGATTAATATAACGGGAACCGTTGCACCCCATGCGCTTTGCTATAACATAACGATGAACTGCGGCACTTCACACGGACATTCGGTTGCGGTTTTGCTTTCCAAGATATATGAATATATGCTCCAAAAGGATTACCCAAAGGAACTGTTTGACTCCTTTGCAAAGGTAATGGGAGGCAGCAAGGCAAAAGACGGACTTGAAATCTTCAATAAGATTTTGGATGAATTTAAACTTGAAACACCGAAATTTGATGAAGGAAAGATTGATGAATTTGTTCGCGAAGTAAATATTTCAAAACTCAGCACAAATCCTGTTGAGTTTGATGAAAATGATATAAAAGAAATATACAAAAGGTTAAACAATGAAGTATAAATATGAAATGCACTGCCACACAAATATGGTCAGTCAGTGCGGAAGAGTTCACCCGAAAGAAATAGTTGAATTATATAAAGAAGCGGGCTATTCGGGAATAGTTGTAACAGAGCATTATTCTCCGCTCACCTTCACGGGTATGAGCAGGGTTTTTCCGCAGAAGAAGATTGATTTTTATCTTTCGTCTTATTATGAGATGAAAAAATATGAAACCGAGGATTTTTCGGTTATGTTCGGAATGGAACTCAGGCACTACGGAACGGGCGCTGATTATCTTATCTACGGCGTTGACCCCGAATGGCTCAGAGAGCAGGGGAATCTGATGTTTCCATGGGAGAAGAGCATTTATAAACTTATGAATTCTCAGGGCTATCTTGTTTTTCAGGCTCATCCTTTCAGACCGTATATTTTAAGATGCAACCCGAATTATATCGACGGCGTTGAAATCTATAACGGCAAAACTCCGAAAAGCGAAAACGATAAGGCTTTTGAATGGGCGAAAAAGAATAATAAACTGATGGTTTCGGGCTCGGATTTCCACACAAATGAACATATTGCAAGGGGCGGAATAATAACAAAAGAAAAAATCGGCAACAATGCCGATTTGCTCAGAGTTTTAAAATCACAAAATTTTGAAATGATTAAAACATACTAAAAGAGGTTGTCATTTTCGACAACCTCTTTAATAATGCCGTGCGCAGCACCATAAATTTTAATTTAATAAGAAGTATCCCGCGCAGCCGTAAACCGTTGAAAGCATAACCAAAACATTTGCAATTGCGTTTGTTTTGCCCGTTATCATTCTGATGATTATTCCGATTGCGGAAAAAAGAAGTCCGCACCAGGCTGCGATAACTTTATTTGTGTATTCAATCGGAAGGGCTGTTGCGTTTATGAAGGTAACAAGGCAGGAGAGCGCAACCGCAAGCCAGAAGAAAATGATGTGAACGGTTTCGTTTCCCTTTGGTTTAAACATAAATATTGAAGTTATAATAAATGAAAAAACAATAACAATATATAAAATAAACAGTGGTGAAAGTGCCATAATATTAATCTCCTTAAAACCTGTTTGCCTTCCCCCTCGGTGGAAGGTGACTGCCATCAGGCAGTCGGATGAGGGGAGGAACATCAGTTCCTTTTCCTTACACTTATTTCTCCGCTTCTGAGGGTTATGATTTCCTTGTTTTCAAGTTCAACCCTGAGTCCGCCGTCGTTCTCAATTTCAACGGCTCTTGCATTCTGAGAAACTCCGTTTTTGGTGAAAACAATCTCTTTTCCGATTATCATTGATTGTTCTTTATAGTAATCAATAAATTCGGAAAAATCCGAATCGGCAACGGCAGAAAGTTCTTTTGTTATTTCGGCAATCAAATCCGCCCTTTTTATATCAGCGTTTAAACTTGAGGCGTTTTCAATACCCTGAGGAAAATCGGCGGTTTTGATATTAACGCCTATTCCGATAATAACGCAGGAAATTTTCTTTGTTTCGTTATCCGTTATCGCTTCGCAGAGAATTCCGCAAATTTTTTTGCCGTTTAAATAAATATCGTTAACCCATTTGATTTCGGGGCGCAGGGGGGTTATGTTTTCAATTGCCCTGCAAACCGCAACCGAAGCCGCCGTTGTTGCCGAAACCGCCGATTTGAAATCCTTCATCGGATGATAAACATAACTCATATATATTCCCGTTGATTTCGGCGAGAAAAAACTCTTTCCCTGTCTGCCGCGCCCTGCGGTTTGCTCATCGGAAACAATAAGCATTCTCCGCTTGCTTCCCTGATTGAAAAGCCTTTTCGCCTGGGTGTTTGTTGAATCAATTGAAGAATAATAATGAATTTCAATGTTTTTCAGTTTTTCTTTCAGAACATCAGCGTTTAAAATATCGTTTTTCATTATTTTGTTCCGTAGTTAACGGTTATTGATTTGATTTCGGTTTGCGGATATGATTTATCAAATGTTATTATCAATTTTTGCGATTTTTCATCGGTTTTGATTTCGCAGGTGTATGAGATATCAAGTTTATCGTTTATTATAACCGAATAATCGCCGCTTTTCATCGAACTGCCATCAAAGGTGCAGTCTTTTTTTGCGATAAGTTCAATATAACTGTCGTGAAGTTTAATGGTTTTGATTTTGTTGATATCGGAAAGGCTTGATGAAAAATCCTTTGTCTGAGTGTAATTATCGGGACTGTATTCAGTGCTGTATTTAATCCACTGAATGATATTGTTTGAAGCCGAAGAAGTGTTTGAATTATTTTCGGTATAGTCCCAGGGCACCTCGGCAACCTTTTTCGGATTTGAAACCTTGTATTCCTTGCTCGGCTTGAAAACCATACTTTTTTCGGTAACCTGAAAAACATTTTTCTCATTTAAGAAGAGTTCGAAATAAATAACGCCGAGCCTCTGAACTTTATCGGAGTTTTTATAGTTGATATCAATATCAACACTTATGCTGATTTTGTTATCTTTTGATACGGAATATATTCCGCTGCCCTTATTCCATTTGCTGACGGTCATATATTCGCCGTTTTTGTTCTGAAGCGCTCGCGCGTAGCCGACATATCCGCTTTTTGCAATGCCTGTTTCCTTATCGTAATTGATTGATTTGCCCTTTGCGTTCATTGCAAACTGAATAATCTTTTTGCAGGATTTGAGTTGGCGCATTTCCTCAACAATATGATTGTCAAGAATACTGCTCCAGGTGTTTCTTGAAGCGTATGCAACATCAAAATTCTCTTCGCCGCTATCGGTTTTCGTTGGGGTCAGAATATATATTTCGTAAATAAACGAGCCGTCCTGCATCTTTTCGCTGACCGCTTTAATAAGAAGTTCTTTTTTGCCGTCGCCGTTAAAATCAGCCCAGCGCATTTCGGGCGTTTCGGCGTCTATCAATGCACTCCAGTTTGTGTAGGTGAATTCATTATCGCCGTGCTTTAAAAGAACTCCTTTTGAGCCTTTGTAGAGATAAAAGCCCTCTTTTTCTATTGAAGAGAGCAAAACTCTGTTTGAATTTTTTTCGGTTGCGGCGGGTTTTGTAACCGTTGTCAGACCTGAATCGCCGCTTTGATTGAACGCCTCGGGATTAGTGTAGCGAAAAACGCCGAAAACAACCCCGACGGCAAGAATAAGAACTATAAAAACTCTTAAAACATATTTCATTAGTCGCTGTATACCTCTGAATAATTAAATTCAATTCTTTCTCCCTTAACAATCTGAAAGCATTTTCCGTTTGCAAGAGAAAATATATATTTATCGTGTTTCAAAGAATCGGAATAAACATCAACAACATTTATTTCATCTTTTTTGAAAACTTCATAAAGCCTTCTTATTTTTTCCTCGCCGCGGCAGTTTTCGCCAACAATAATTCCTGTCTTTTTGCTGTGGCGGGTTGAAATAAGAGCATCGAATTTCTTGCGTTTTGCGATTTCCTCAAGCAGAAAATCGGGGCTTGCGCTGATAACAACGGCAAATCGGTCGTTTTCCTTAAACCAGGGCTGAATCAGTTTTTCATATCTGTTCCAAAAACTGATAACCGCCCTTTCTTTCGGAATAAAGGGGATATAGATATAGCAGATTTTCTTAAACTGAGTGAAACTGATAAGACCTGCAAACATTGCAAGAAAAGCGACAGAAATAACTGGCAGCAAAACCAGACACCAGGGATAATGAATCATCGACCTGATGAAAAAAAGCGTTCCGCTGTCGTATGGGAAAATCGTTTTATCGAAATCGTAGATATCAATATCGAGTTTATTATCCATTTTAAATTTCGCTTTCGTTAAAAGAGAAAGTTATTTTTTTATCGCTCTTAAACTGGGTGTATTTAACTCCTGCGGCGTCGAGCATTTTTTTGCTTGCGATTGTTCCGGGAGTTGAGGCGTATTTATCCGAAATATAAATAACTTCTCTGATTCCGCTTTGAATAATCGCTTTTGCACATTCGTTGCAGGGGAAAAGCGCAACATAGATTTTTGAACCTGCAAGATTCTGACCGCCTGCGTTTAATATTGCGTTTAATTCAGCGTGGCAAACAAAGGGATATTTTGTTTCGTTTGCATTTTCGGCGGAGCGCTCCCAGGGGAAATCATCATCGCTGCAGCCTCTGGGGAAGCCGTTGTAGCCAACGGACATAATTTTGTTTTCAGTGCTGACAATGCAGGCGCCAACCTGCGTGCTGGGGTCTTTGCTCCTCATTGAAGCAAGAAGTGAAACGCCCATAAAATATTCGTCCCACGAGATATATCCTTCTCTTTTAGGCATATTCTTTTCCTCCACTCAGAAAATCTGAAGCGCGTTGATAAGTCCGTCGAGTTCTTCACATTCAATATCTTCAACTCTGCCCTCATCAACAAGTTTTGCGTTTTCGGGGTTGATTGGAAGTTTTGCAAGAACGGGAAGCGCAAGTTCCTTTGCTGTCCGGTCTATCTGCGACTCTCCGAAAATGCTTATCTTCTTTCCGCAGTCGGGGCATTGATAATAACTCATATTTTCAATAAGTCCCAAAACCGGAATATCCATCATTTTTGCCATATTATATGCCTTGTTAACAATCATTTTAACAAGGTCCTGAGGGGTTGAAACAATAATAATTCCGTCAACGGGCAGCGACTGAAAAACAGTTAATGCTGCGTCGCCTGTTCCGGGG
>JAFYFO010000356.1 GCA_017543725.1 Eubacterium sp. | reverse complement strand
AGGAGGAAAAAATCATGGCAGAAAACAAAATTCCCTACAAAATTTATCTTGAAGAAAATGAGATGCCGAAAAAATGGTATAATGTTCGCGCTGATATGAAAAACAAACCGGCGCCCCTTCTTAACCCCGGCACACATCAGCCGATGACGGCTGAAGAACTCGGCGGAGTGTTCTGTGAAGAACTCGTTGCTCAGGAACTCGATAACGATAATCAGTATATTGATATTCCTCAGGAAATCCGCGATTTCTATAAAATGTACCGTCCGTCACCGCTTGTAAGAGCATATTGCCTTGAAGAAAAACTCGGCACTCCTGCTAAGATTTATTATAAATTTGAGGGAAACAACACAAGCGGTTCGCATAAACTCAATTCGGCTATCGCTCAGGCTTACTACGCTAAAAAGCAGGGCTTGAAGGGCGTAACAACCGAAACAGGAGCAGGCCAGTGGGGAACAGCGCTTTCAATGGCGTGTTCGTATTTCAATCTTGATTGCAAGGTCTTTATGGTTAAATGCTCATATGAGCAAAAGCCTTTCAGACGCGAAGTTATGAGAGTATACGGCGCTTCCGTTACTCCTTCGCCTTCAATGACAACCGATATCGGCAAGAAAATCAACGCCGAGCATCCCGGAACAACCGGTTCTCTCGGATGCGCTATCTCGGAGGCTGTTGAAGTTGCAGTTAAGAATCCCGGCTACAGATATGTTTTGGGTTCAGTTCTTAATCAGGTTCTTCTTCACCAGAGCGTTATCGGTCTTGAAACAAAGGCTGCTCTTGATAAATACGGCATCAAGCCCGATATCATCATCGGCTGCGCAGGCGGCGGCTCAAACCTCGGCGGTCTTATCGCTCCGTTTATGGGCGAAAAACTCAGAGGCGAGGCTGATTACAGATTTATCGCTGTTGAGCCTGCTTCATGCCCGAGTTTCACAAGAGGTAAGTTTGCATACGATTTTGCAGACACCGGAATGGTTTGTCCGCTTGCTAAAATGTATACTCTCGGTTCTGATTTCATTCCTTCTGCAAACCATGCAGGCGGTCTTCGCTACCACGGAATGAGCCCCGTTCTTTCACAACTTTATGATGACGGACTTATCGAGGCAACAACCGCAAAGCAGACTGAAGTTTTCGAAGCGGCTGAGCAGTTTGCAAGAGTTGAGGGAATCCTTCCGGCTCCCGAAAGTTCACACGCAATCAAAGTTGCAATTGACGAAGCGCTCAAATGCAAGGAAACCGGCGAAGAAAAAACAATCGTTTTCGGCTTAACAGGAACAGGATATTTCGATATGGTTGCATATGAGAAGTTCCACGATGGAAAAATGGACGATTATATTCCAACCGATGAAGAACTTGCTCAGTACGCTGCAAAACTTCCGAATATTGATTAATTTCAAAATAACACAAGAACATAGGGATTTTCCCTATGTTCTTTTTGTTTTTATTGTGATAAAATTAATGTATTAAACTATGTTTAAAATCGAAAGGGGATATTATGAAATCAATTCTCTCAACTCTTTTTGCATTATATATGCTTCTTTTAACTTTCGTCGGTCAGTTTTCCGATATTCCGAAAAAGGCGTATGAGCAAAGTTCGGGAAATATTATTGAAAGCATAACTCTTCCGCTTCCGGGCGGTTCGGACCCCTGGATTTTTGATTATGAAGGCAAGTATTATTATTGCTATTCAGTCGGAAACGGCGTTGGAGTTCGCTCTTCATCAAATCTTTCAACTCTTTGCAACGCCGAGGAAACCATTGTGTACAGAGCGCCCGAAGGCGAAATGTATTCATATTCATACTGGGCTCCCGAAATGCACTATATAAACGGCAGTTGGTATATCTATGTTGCCGCCGATAACGGCAATAATGAAAACCACAGAATGTATGTTTTAAAAGGAAAAAGCCCGACTTCTCAGTTTAAAATGGTTGGCAAAATAGCCGATAAAACCGATAGATGGGCGATAGACGGAACTGTTCTTGAATATGAAGACGAGATGTATTTCATCTGGTCGGGCTGGGAAGGTGAAACCGATAAGGGTCAGAATCTCTATATTGCTCATATGAGTTCACCAACTAAGATAGACGGAGAAAGGCATCTTCTTTCTGTTCCTGCTCGTCTTTGGGAAATTAGCGGTCATCCGATAAACGAAGGCCCCGAAATTCTCAAAAACGGCGATGATGTTTTTGTTGTTTTCTCCGCTTCGGGAAGTTGGACGGATGAATATTGCCTCGGAATGATTTCTTTCAGGGGCGGCGATATATGCGATATAACAAACTGGGTTAAATGCCCCAGAGCGGTTTTATCTAAGCAGGATACCGCCTACGGTCCGGGGCATTGCTGTTTCCTTAAATCAAAAGACGGCAAAACAAATTATGTTGCCTATCATTCAAACCTTATCAGCGGAACCGGCTGGAACGGAAGAACAATAAGAATTCAGCCCTTGATCTTCCAGAACGGAATTCCGATTTTCGGCAAAGCGCTCAAAGAAAGCACGGTTGTTGATATTTATTAAAATTGAAAATGCAAAATGCAAAATGGAAAATTTCGGGTGCT
>JAFYFO010000355.1 GCA_017543725.1 Eubacterium sp. | reverse complement strand
GATAAGGCGAATCAGCCATTTTAAACCGTGTTCGGATTCGTTTCGCTCTGCCTAGGGGGAAGATTATGGAAACAAAAGAATCAAGCCAGATGTATCTTGAAACAATATATGTTCTCTCTCAGAAATCAGATTCAGTCAGAAAAATTGATGTCAGCAAGCATATGGGTTTTGCAAAGCCCTCCGTAACCCGCGGAATAGGTTTGCTTGAAAAGCAAAATCTTGTCAGCATAGACGGCGCGGGAAATATTTTTCTGACCGAAGAGGGCGAAAAAGAAGCGAAGAGAATTTATGAGCGCCACACTGTTTTAACAGAGTTGCTCATATATATCGGCGTTGATGAAAAAGTTGCGGCAGACGACGCCTGCAGGGTTGAGCATTATATCAGCGATGAAACCTTCAACGCTATAAAAAAACATATGAAAAAATGTCGGTAAAGCAGGGCATTACTATGAAATTATACCACGCAAGCGCGCTTGAACTGAGAAATCCCGATATAAATTTCGGCAGAAAAAACGCTGATTTCGGCGGCGGTTTTTATCTTTCGGACAGTCTTGAATTCGCAAAGAAATGGGCAAATGAAAGAAAAAATTGCGTTAATTTCTATTCCCTTGATTTAACGGGTCTCAGCGTTAAACGCCTTGAAAGAAACAAAGAATGGTTTGAATATATTGCAAACAACCGCTCCGGAAACAGTGATTTGTTTAAAGGGGCGGATGTTGTTATCGGTCCGATTGCAAACGACACTCTGTTTGACACATACGGCATTATTTTCAGCGGTCTTATATCCGATGAAGACGCGCTTGAACTTCTCAAAACGGGAAAGCAGTTTTGCCAGATAAATGTTAAGAGTGAAAGGCGGCGCGAAATCTCAAATGGGAAAAATGCGAAATTCTTGACGAACAAGAGTTGTTAAATTCAAAAAAGAATCTCGCAAAAGAATCCCGCGAGTTCAGGGAAGCCTTTGAAAGCGCAATCAGAAAACTGAAAAATTATGATGAAATAAATGAAATACTCAGTTAGAGGTTTAAACTATGAAAGATTCAGATAAAAAGGAAACTATCGGAGAGGACAGTTCTTCTCAGGAAAAAATGGCGATTAAATATTGCTTTTTGCGCGATAAAATATTTTTTCATTTCAGACGGGGACGCAAGATATTGAAGATTTCAAAAATCGTTGCGGCTGTTATTTTTTTGTTATATACGATAATCGGCGTTATAGTCAGTTCAAGAACTTCAAGCGAACTTCAGTTTTTAACAAAGTGGATTCTCTTAATCTTCCTTGATGTTGCGGTTTTCGTTATTGCTGATTACTGCAAATATCTTGTTGAAAACAAGGTGATACCATATTTGCTCAATGATGAACAGATTGAATTCGGCGAATATGATATTTTTCTTGAAGAAAACGATGAAGAAGAGGAGACAGAGGAATGAAAAACACATTTAAGATTTTCAAACGCGATTTAAAGAAGATTTTCACAAATTCAATGGCGATAATTCTTGCAGTAGGAATCGCAGTTATACCGTCGCTCTATGCGTGGTTCAATATTTATGCAAACTGGGACCCGTACGGCTCAACGGGAAATATGCAGGTTGCCGTTGTTATCGAAGACGAGGGCTACACCTTTAAGAATATAGATATCGATGTTGGCTCGGAGATTAAATCAAATCTTTCGGCAAACGACCTTATTGACTGGCAGTTTGTCAGCAAGGAAAGGGCGCTCAAAGGCATTGAAGCGGGCGAATACTATGCCGGAATTGAAATTCCCAAAGGCTTTTCAAAATCGCTGACAAGTATTGTAAGCGATGATTTCAAACAGCCGAAAATAACATATTATGCAAATGAAAAGAAAAATGCCATTGCAACAAAGATAACGGATAAGGTTGTTCAGACCATACAGCAGGAGGTTAACGAATCCTTTGTTACAACCGTTATAAATGTTGTTGCGTCGCTTATGGATTTCGTTGCCGACGCAACCGAAAAAGGCGCTATGGACAGTCTCAGCGGTCTTTCCTCAAAACTCAGGAGTGCAAGCGCTTCAATCGACAGTATTCAGAAAACCGTTGACGGATTTGATGATGTTATAAGCGCTTCCAAAAGCCTCGGCGAAATTATTGATAAAGATAAAGTTGAAAAGATTTCCGCTTCTTCAAAAGAACTTGTAAACAGCGGAAAGGATTTAACCGAACTGCTTGAAAAAAGCATGAACAGCATAACTTCTTCGGTTGATGATTCGCTTGTTTTGATTTCAGATGATGTTGATGAGGCTGAAAAACTTATTGAAAGCGCAAAAAACAGCAAAACCGTGAAAGACGCAGAGGAAAAACTTGTTGAAGCGCAGTCCAAAATTCTTGAATACAAAACGCTTCTTGAAACAGTTGAAAGCACTCTGGAAAATGTCCAGGATTTTCTGCCCGTTAAACTTTCGGCGATAGACAGCGCTGTTGAAGATATTAAAAAAGTTATTTCAGCCGCCGAAAAAGCCGATTCGATTATAACAAAGATTGAAGGCATACCCGCTAAAAGCGATGTTAATAAAATCAATGCGGAAATTGATAAAATCCTGAGCGGCGCTATCGGAATTCAGTCGAAATATAAGAAGGAAATAAAGCCGGTTATCAACAGAAATCTTGCCGCGCTTATCGAGGCGCTCGGCGTAACGGGCGACCTTATCAACGACCTCAGCGGCGATATGCCGAAACTCAAATCAGCCGCTCAAACCCTTGAAAGCATTGCAAACGGCTCCTCGGACCTTATCGGCGCTATCAACGGCTTGCTCAATAATATCAAAAAAGAACTCGGCTCGCTTGCTGCCAAAATAGACGGCTTGGGCGAAAACGAACTTTTCAACACGATTAAGAATATGGCGAGCACCAATTCCGAAAAGATGGGCGATTTCATTGCCTGCCCGGTTATTGTTGAAACGGATAAGGTTTACGGAATTGAAAACTACGGCTCTGCAATGGCGCCTTTCTACTCAACTCTTGCAATCTGGGTTGGCTCAATGATTCTAATAGCGGTTGTTAAAACATCGGTTAAGAAAAGAAAGGAAATCAGCGAAAAACTAATGCCGCATCAGGAATATTTCGGAAGAATGTTAACCTTCGTTTTGTTTGCGGTAACTCAGGCGCTTATCATATGCCTCGGAGATTTGTATTTCTTTAAAATACAGTGCTATCATCCGCTGCTCTTCCTGCTGTCGGGAGTCTTCGCCGCCTTTGTTTTCTCAATACTGATATATTCGCTGACCTACACCTTCGGCGATATAGGAAAGTCAGTCGGAATAATTCTTCTGGTTGTTCAGATTGGCGGCTCGGGCGGAACTTTCCCGATAGATGTTTGCCCCGCTTTCTTCAGAGCAATTCATCCCTATCTTCCGTTCACATTTGTTGTTAACGCAATGAGGGAATGTATTTGCGGAACATATTCAAACGATTACTGGATTGATTTGCTCAAACTTTCGGCGTATCTTCTTATCGCTCTGGTTATCGGTCTTGGCGTTAAGATTATGGTTAAAGAGCCGATACGCTTCTTTGAAAAACAGGTTGAAAAAACAGATTTATTCTGATTACCTTAACCACTGAACTCTCAGACGAACTCGCCTAAAATGCAGTATTTAAGCGAAATTCGAATTTTTCGTTCTTGCATTACGCGAGTAAAGCTGCGACCTCAAAATCCAAATTTCATCTTAACTCCAAGCATTTTAGGTGCGAAGCAGTTAGAAACGAGCGGATTTTTGCAAGGTCAAGGCACAAATTATACGGCATACTTGCCGTATGGCGGATGATTTTAACGCAGAGATTGTGAAAATCCGCCGTTTATAACCGAGTTCGTCTGGGAGCTCAGTGGTTATATTAATAATAAATTGGCACATATTGATTAGTTTTAATCGGTATGTGCCAATAAAACGATTTGGGATTATTTTAATTGAAAAATGAGTTTATATGAATTATAATTATATATGTGTTTAAAAACGGAGGTGTTGTTATGAACTGTAATTGGGCTTGCATTGGCTGCGGTCATATTGCAAATGAAATGGCGCAGGCGTTTGAGCAAAAGGGAAGAAGTTTTTACTGCGTTTATTCAAGAACGCGCGAAAACGCCGAAAAATTTGCTTTGAAATATAATATCAAAAAGGTATGCGGCAGCGCGGAGGAGATTTTTGAAGATAAAAATGTTGATATAGTTTATATCGCAACTCCCCACAACAGACATATTGAATACATAGTTAAAGCGGCTCAGGCGGGCAAGCATATTCTTTGCGAAAAGGCGATAACCCTGAATTCCCATGAACTTGCTCTTGCAAAAAAGGTTTGCGAAGAAAACGGCGTTATTCTCGCAGAAGCAATGACGATTTTTCATATGCCCGTTTATAAAACCGTTTTGAAATATATTGAAGATAAAACTCTCGGAAAAACAAAACTCGTTGAAGTCAATCTCGGAAGCGATAAACAGTACGATATGAAAAACCGCTTTTTCAATCCCGATTTGGCAGGCGGAGCAATGCTTGATATCGGCGTTTATGCGCTTTCTTTCATAAGATTTTTCCTCAGCGAAAACGCAAATGATATTAAATCAAGCGTTAAACTTGCGCCGACAGGAGTTGACGAGCAGGCGGTTTTGATTTTATCAAACAGCAAAAACGAAATGGCGTCTGCATTGCTTTCGCTGAAAGCAAAACTTCCGAAAAAGGCGGTTGTTTCCTTTGAAAACGGCTATGTTGAATTTGAAAACTATAATCGCTGCGTTGAGGCAAAAATAACTTTTATAAACGGAAAAGACCCGATTGAAATCAGAAGCGATGAAAATATTTCTCCTCTTTGCTATGAGATAGAGGATATGGAAGAGGCGGTTTCAGGCGGAAAAAACAATATGCGCCTTGATTACACCGAAGATGTTATGGAAATTATGACGCGGCTCAGGAATGAATGGGGAGTTGTTTATCCCGAGGAGAAAAATAATGCTTAAAAGGTTTTTATCATATTATAAGCCCCATCTTGCGCTTTTTTCGGCTGATATGGGCGCTTCTGTTTTAATCTCAATTCTCGGAATGGTTTATCCGATTGTAACAAACAAAATGCTCAACGATTATATTCCGAATAAGGAATACAGGGCGATAATCATAGCGGGAGGCGGAGTTCTTCTGCTTTATATTCTCAGGATGCTTCTCAGATATTTTGTTCAGTACCAGGGGCATATGGTTGGAACAAGAATGCAGGAGCAGATGCGAACCGAACTGTTCACCCACCTTGAAAAACTGCCTTTTTCGTTTTTTGACGACCACGAAACGGGCGCTATTATGACAAGGATGACAAACGACCTCTTTGAAGTTGTTGAACTTGCTCACCACGGTCCCGAAAACATTTTAACAAGTTCGATAATGATAGTTCTGAGTTTCATCTATCTTTGCACTATTAATATTTTGCTCACCTTAATTATTTTCGCCTGCGTGCCTTTTCTCGTTATTGTTTCGGCGCACTACAGAAAAAGAATGAGAAATGCTTTTGCAGAGAGAAGAAAGAGCAACGCCGTTATCAACGCATCTCTTGAAAGTTCGATAACCGGAGTCCGCGTAACAAAGGCATACACAAACGCCGATAAAGAACTTGAAAAATTTGAAGTCGGAAACAAAATGTTTGTTGAAGCCTCAAGAAAATCATACAGCGCAATGGGCAAATTCTTTTCATCAACTTCGTTTGTAACGGATGTTTTCAATGTTATTATTCTTATTGCAGGCGGATTGTTTTTGTATGACGGAAAAATAAATTTCGGCGAGTATTCAACTTTCATTGTTTCGGTTAACCTCTTTATTCAGCCTGTTCAGACCCTTGTTAATTTCACAGAGCAGTGGCAAAACGGCGCAACGGGCTTCAAAAGATTTGTTGAAATAATGGATATCCCCGAGGAAGAAGACGCCCCGGGCGCGGTTGATATGGGAGTTGCCGAGGGGGATATTGAACTGAGGGATGTTTGCTTTTCCTATACCGAAAACGATGAAAAGGGCGTTCTTGACCATATTTTCCTTAAAATTCCAAAGGGAACAAAAATTGCCCTCGTCGGTCCTTCGGGAGGGGGCAAAACAACCATTTGCCATCTTATTCCCAATTTCTATAAACTTGATGAAAACGGCGGAAGTATTCTTATCGACGGCAAGGATATCCGCTATTTAACGATGGAATCCGTCAGAAGAAATATCGGAATTGTTC
>JAFYFO010000354.1 GCA_017543725.1 Eubacterium sp. | reverse complement strand
CTTTTCAAGGATTTCATAAAGTCTCTTTGTACCAACACGGCAGGGAGTACACTTACCGCAGCTCTCATCAACCGTGAACTCAAGGAAGAACTTAGCAATATCAACCATACAGGTTTCTTCGTCCATAACGATAAGTCCGCCAGAACCCATCATACAGCCCATTGCAAGAAGGTTATCGTAGTCAATTTCCGTGTCGATGAGTTTTGCGGGAATACATCCGCCCGAAGGTCCGCCTGTCTGAGCAGCCTTGAACTTCTTGCCGTTGGGAATACCGCCGCCGATATCATAAATGATTTCGCGAAGAGTTGTTCCCATAGGAACTTCAACAAGACCTGTGTGCTTGATTTTACCGCCGAGAGCGAAAACTTTTGTTCCCTTTGATTTTTCAGTTCCCATTGAAGCAAACCAATCAGCGCCCTTGAGGAGAATCTGAGGAATGTTTGCAAAGGTTTCAACGTTGTTTTCAACGGTTGGCTTTCCGAAAAGTCCTTTAACAGCCGGGAAAGGCGGTCTCGGACGCGGCTCGCCTCTGTTGCCTTCGATTGAAGTCATAAGAGCGGTTTCTTCACCGCAAACGAATGCGCCTGCACCAAGACGGATTTCAAGGTCGAAATCAAATCCTGAATCAAAAATATTTTTGCCGAGCAAGCCGTATTCACGAGCCTGGTCGATTGCTTTCTGAAGTCTTGCAACAGCGATGGGATATTCAGCACGAACATAAACAAATCCCTTTGTTGCGCCAACAGCATATCCGCAGATAGCCATTGCTTCAATAATGCAGTGGGGGTCGCCTTCAAGAACGGACCTGTCCATAAATGCGCCCGGGTCGCCTTCGTCGGCGTTACAAACAACATATTTCTGGTCCGCTTTATTCGGAGCACAGAGCGACCATTTGAATCCCGTCGGGAATCCGCCGCCGCCGCGGCCTCTGAGTCCTGAATCCGAAACGCATTTGATAACGTCTTCGGGAGTCATTTCAGTTAAAACTTTACCAAGAGCGGCATAACCGTCAACAGCAATGTATTCATCAATGTTTTCAGGGTCGATAACACCGCAGTTACGAAGAGCAACACGGTGCTGCGCTCTGTAGAAATCGGTGTCGCTGAGCGAAACAGTTCCGCCTGCAAGAGTATCTTTCGGCGCTGAACTTTCATCATAAACCAAACGGTCTACAATTCTTCCTTTCAAAAGATGCTCTTCAACGATTTCGGGAACATCGTCTGCGTGAACCTGGCTGTAGAAAGTTCCTTCAGGATAAACTATAACAACGGGACCAAGCGCGCACAAACCGAAACATCCTGTCTGAACGAGTTTGATTTCGTGAGTTAATCCGGCAAGTTCAAGTTGCTCTTTAAACGCTTCCTGAACAGCCTTGCTTCCTGAGGAAGTACAGCCTGTACCGCCACAGATAAGAACTTGTGAACGAATCATAACTTTACCTCCATATATTATAACTCATTATTTGAGATAGTGTACTTATCAACAGTTTTGCCGCCCTGGAGGTGGATTTCAACAACCTCTTTTGCTTTTTCGGGTGTCATATGAACATAAGTAACCTTTTCTTTGCCTGCCTCAAAAACTTCAACAACGGGCTCAAACTGACATATACCGATGCATCCTGTCTGAGAAACAGTAACCTTTTCTGAAAGACCGAGTCTGTTTACCTCTTCAACAAAAGCGCTTAAAACGGGGCGTGCGCCAGCCGCAATACCGCAGGTTGCCATTCCGACAACAACTCTGATATCGCCCGAGCCTTCGCGAAGAACAACCTTGTCCTTCATTTTTTCTCTGATTGCCTGAAGTTCAGCCAATGATTTCATAACTTCTCTTCCTTCCTGTTAATTATCAACTTTAACTATTTATAAATTAAAACCTTGATATTGCTCTCGCAAATAATCTTCGGTCCATTTTATAACCTCGTAACTGTTCAGCGGCACATCTCCGAGAACCTCACGCAGTTGCCTTGTGTCAAGTTCTGCTTTGTTCCCTTCATTTGTGTGGCTGAAATAAAAATCCGTATCGGGATGCCCCTGAATCAATGTTACTATTGATGAAACAACATCGCCGAGCGGTGTGAAATCAAGGTGGTCCTTGAAGAAAACTGCCGTAACAACGGTTCCGTGCTCCTCGGGAAATTCCTCATCGGTTTTTGATTCAACCGAAAAACTTCCCTCGGTTTGCTCCGCCGCAAGTTTGAGAAGCGGAACGCCAAGACCGACTTTTCTTGTTGTTCTCGTTGTGTAAAACGGGTCAACAACCGATTTAACAACCTCTTCACTCATTCCGCAGCCGTTATCCTTAATCTGAAGGGTTAACTTATTTCCCTCCTCGGTTATAAGAATTTCCGTAAGGCTTGCGCCGGCTTTAACGGAATTTTCAGCAACATCAAGAATGTTAAGCGAGAGTTCCTTCATTTTTTCACCTTAAAAACTTAAACAAATTGCTTCGAACCAGCGCTGAACTGTACGGCTCGTCGTCAAGTTCGAAATAGTTTTCTTTATCGCGCATATTTTCAAGATAGTGCGCGTCGGAGCTTATGATCACCTTTTTATCTTCAAGTGAATATTTTTCAATATATTCTTCAACTTTTTCCCTGCGGCTTATTTCAACAATGCCGAAATAGGGCGTTTCGGGAAAAGTTCCGAGAACTTCGATAACTCCGTTTGCCGGACGGTCGATATGGGCGGGATAGGATATTCCGCCGAAACTCCCAACGAGTTTCGGAACTTCTTCAAGCGAAACGGTTGTTGCGTTTGAGAGAAGATATTTATCCTCGCCGATTATATTATCTTCGCCGTCAAGAATGAACTGATTTCCGAAAATATCAGTTCGGTTTTCAATTTTTATCCGCCTTTTATCAATTTCTTCATCAAACGCCATTGCGTTTTCAAGATTTTCAAAAAGGCATATAACATGTATATCCTCCGCGGTGGTGAGTTCCATTCCTGCAACCGGAATTATTCCGTATCTCTTTGCCGCTTCAAAAAACGCGGGGCAGTTTTTGCAGGTGTTATGGTCTGTTAAAGCAACAATATTCAGTCCGCAGAGAGTTGCCATTCCCGCAATATTATTCGGAGTGTTATCGTCGCTTGCGCAGGGCGATAAGCAGGAATGAATATGCAAATCATAATAATATCTGTTCATCAGACCTTACCGATTAGTTTTTGCGCCGTTTCATATGCAGGAAGCGGAGATTTAAGAAAATTAATTCCTTTCTGAATCGCCGTTTCTTTGAGGGAATCATCAAGCGAAACCCCTTCTGCAAGAATAACGCAGGCAACATCCGAAAGCGAGGCGACTGCAATAACATTAACATTATTCATAATAGTTATCCAGGCGTTTTCCTCGTTTGCTCTGCCCATAACCCAACTGAGCAAATCGCCAATGTATGCGCCGCAAACATTTTTATCGCCGTCGGGCAGACATATTGCTTCAAATCCGCAGGAGCCGCAAAGTTCTTTAACTGTCATCTTGCTCTCCTTTGCTGTTTTTTAAAATCGGACAACTTCCGACATCCGCTCTGCCTTTAATAATATCTTCCGCAAGCGCTCTGCAACTCGGTGCGCCGCACGCTCCGCAATCTATTCCGGGCAAACTTCCTTTAAGTTTCTGAATATCCGCCATCATCCGCATCGACTGAGCCATATTCTCGCCCAGACGGTTTATCGGCTGATATTCGGGAAGTTCGTTGAAAAGATAATCCTCGGGTATGTATGTTTCATCATCAATAAAATTCTGAGAAACGGGAAGATATCTTCTCAGCGATTGCAGTCTTGCCTTTGCTATAAACGGATTTTCCATTGCCATAACTCCGCCGACGCAGCCGCCCGGGCACGCGTTGAGTTCAATAAACTTCAGCGCAGGAATGTTTCCGTTTTCAACCTGGTCAAGAACGCGGATAATGTTTTCGATTCCGTCTGCCGCAAGATAATCCTCATTGAATATCGCGGTTGACTCTCCGCCGGAACTTGCCCAGCCTATTCCGATTATTCCCGATTCGCAAAGCGATTTGATTTCGTTATCCTGCTTCATTTCGCCAATCAGCATAAAATAGATATCACTGATTGAAACAACAACATCAACCTGACTTTTATAATCGGCAAATCCGTTTTTAACATAACTTGCCTTTCCCGGACAGGGAGAAATAAAGCAAACTCCGATATCCTCGCTTTTGAGTTCGGGGTGGTTTTTAAGCGCCCTTTCTCTCGCAAGCCTTGCCGCAACTTCCATTGGAGGCAGCATATGAAGGATATTTTCGCTCAGCGACGGAAATCTTAAAGAAATAAGCCTGACTGCAACGGGACACGCAGAAGATATAACCGGCTTTTTTATTCCGTCTGTTTTAAGATAAAGTCGGGTGTATGCCGAAACAAGTTCCGCAGCCTTTGAAACCTCAAAAACATCATCAAATCCGATTCTGAGAAGTCCGTCAAGAACAAAATCAACATCATCAAGATTGTCGAACTGGCCATAGAGAGTCGGAGCGGGAAGCGCTATCTTATATTTAAAGCGCTTCATATCATCAAGTTTGCCGTACACAGCCTTTTTGGCTTTATGCGGACAGTTGCGTATACATTCTCCGCAGTCAATACAGCGCTTTTCATTGATTTGCGCGTGGCCGTTTTTTATTCTTATCGCTTCAGTCGGACAGTGTTTTAAGCAGGTTGTGCATCCGGTGCATTTGCTTGAATCGAGCAATACTGAATGTTCGTATAAATGCATTTTATCACACTACTGTCTGATTTCTTAAAGTCAGCCTTCAAGATTAACTTTCATTCTGACCGTTGTTCCAACGCCAACGGTTGATTCAATTTCCATTGAATCGGTGTAGCGCTTCATATTGGGAAGACCCATACCGGCGCCGAATCCCAGTGAACGGGTGTTATCGGATGCGGTTGAAAAACCTTCCTGCATAGCCTGTTCGATATTCTTGATTCCTGGACCCTTGTCGGCAAGAACCATTTCAATGCAGTCTTCGCAAACCTTAACATCAACGCATCCGCCGTTTGCGTGAATAACCATATTTATTTCGCCTTCATACATCGCGATTGAAACACGGCGAATTATTTCGGGCGAAATACCAAGTTGCCGTAAATCCTTTTTAATCTGAACCGACGCCTGACCAGCCGAGGTGAAATCCTCGCCGTCAACATCGAAGTGGAATACAAGTTCTTCGCTCATATCACTTATTACCCAGACCGCTTGAATACATTATTCCGCAAGCCTCATAAAGCCTTTTATTGCTCTGCATAATAACTATTCCGTTATCCCTTGCAAGAGCGAGCATTTCCTCAGTCGGAGTTTTTGAACGAACAAAAACAATACAAACCATATCCATCATTACGGCGGTGCGGATAACCTGAGGATTAACAAGTCCTGTCATAAGAACAGCCTGATCCTTAACAAATGCAAGCACATCGCTCATAAGGTCGCAGCCGCAGGCTGAATAAACCTCACGGTCCATACGCTCCTCACAGCAAAGCACTTTAGCATCAAGCAAGTCTCTGATTTCACTGATTTTCATATAGCAGTCCTCTGATAATTATCTGTATTTAGCAACTATTTCGGGAACTTCTTTAACGGTTAACTTTCCGTAAACTTCATCGTTAACAGTTAAAACGGGGCCGAGACCGCAAGCGCCTATGCAACGGCAAGCGTTGAGTGAAAACTTTCCGTCAGCAGTGCATTCATCAACGCCGATTCCGAGTTCTTCCTGGAGTTCGTCGATAATGCCCTGAGCGCCTTTAACATAGCATGCAGTTCCCATACATACGGAAATATTATAATCTCCCTTGGGAGTGAGTGAGAACTGAGCATAGAATGAAGCAACGCCGAAAACTTTTTCAAGCGGAACTTCCATTCCTTCCGCAATAATGTTCTGCACTTCAATTGGAAGATATCCGTAAATCTCCTGAGCCTCCTGCATAACAGCCATAAGACGGCTCTTATCGCTTTTGTTTTCAGCAATAACTTTGTTCAGTTTTGCTTCCTGCTCAGGTGTGCCTTTAAAAGGAATCTTACTGATTTTTTTCTGCATAAGATTAGTTCCTCCTTATTAATTCTGTTGCCTTTGTTAAAAAAATGACAAAAGCCGCTTATTATAATAACATAAAGTATGCAATTTGAAAAGACCTATTTTAAAATAATTTATAATATTTTTGGTAATTGAGAAAAAAATTGAAACTTATTGAAAAATATGCTATAATTGCATAGAAAGCGCAGTTTTTTCTGACAGGCTTTCAATTATGAAAAACATTTGGTTACAGGAGGGCATATGCAAAGTTTTATTGATTACATAAATTCCGCTCTGCCGGACAGTGAGCAGGATAAAATTCTTTTCAAGTTTAAAAAGAAAACTCTTGATGAGATGAATCTCAGGGCTGTTGAAGTTGAGGGAAGAGGCGGAATACACGACAAAAAAGTTATCAGCGATTTGATTATCAGCGAACACGAAGAACTCCGAAAAGAATACGAAGAATTCCGCAGAAATGAGATTTCCGCCGCCAAATCGCGAAGAGCGCTTATCGGAAACATCATCGGCTCGGTTGCATACATTATTCTGCTTCTGACTGTTTTCCTCGGAATCAGCCTTGCAACCCACGAATGGAGAGTAACCTGGGTTATTTTTGTTGACGGAATATTGCTCTGGGTTGATTATCTTCTTTCGCTCGGAATAAGAAAATTAACATCAATGAAAAGAATTTTCCATATTTTTGCAAGAATACTCCTCTTCGGCGCAATCGTTGTTTTCACTGTTGCGGCATTCCTTTTCGTTGTTGCAGTAACGGATTTGGAAAAGAGTTGGCTGATAGTTATCGCAGGACTTATAGCGGCGTTTCTCAGCGACGGAATATTTGCCTGGGCAACGCACGCAAGGCTTTCCATTCTCCACTGGCTTATCTATATCCCCGTTATTTCGGTTTTCCTTTTCTTAATAATCGGGGCGCTCGGCTTGCTTGCATGGAATATTGCCTGGATAATCATTCCGCTTTCGGTTGTTCTTGATTTGATAATCATTCTTGCGGCAATCTCGAAAAACAGCAAAGAAAAGATGGAGGTTGAAGATATATGGAACGAAAACTAAATGCCGAACTCTGGGATAAAATGCATTATCTCTTCCGTGATTTCAACGACAGAATGGTTCATGTTGAACTCCACTATGATTTCAGAATTGATATAGACGCTCTCAAAACGGTTTTAACCTGTTTCTTTGAAAAAGCGCCCGTTCTTCACTCCTCTTTCACGGATAATCATATTCACCCCTACTGGACCGTTGAAAACTACCATATCAACGATGTTTTAACCGTTAAAGAAGTTGATGAAAAGGATTTGAGCGAAGAAATAAACACATTTCTTGTTCAGTACATCCCGCCCGAAAGCCATATTCAGATGAAAGTTGCGGTTTTCTTCTACGGCGAAAACAAATCTGTTTTGCTCGTTGTTGAAAACCATATGTGTATGGACGGCGGCGACCTTAAATACTTTATGAAATCGCTCTGTCAGAACTACAGCGATTATGTTGAAAACGGCAAAAGCCCGATTGCTCTCAGAACGGGAACGCGCTCCTATGAAGCGGTTTACGAAGATTTCACCGCAGGCGAGCGCAGAATGGCGAAAAACCTTTACAGAAACATCAACACAAAGGATAAACACGGTTTTCCATTCACGCCCGATAACATTCAGGATAAATCCTTTATCGCAAGAAGGCGTTTTTCCGCCGAAACCTTTGATAAACTCAGGGCTTCGGGCAAAAAAAGAGGCGCAACAATCAACGATATGATTTTATGCGCATATTTCTATAGTTTATATGAACTTGCGGGCTTTAATGAAAACGAGGGAATTTCAATTTCCTGCGCCATTGATTTAAGGCGGCATATCAAAGACAGCACAGGTCAGGGCATAACAAACCAGACCGCCTGGATGCAGTGCAAAATCCCCCACAGAGGCAGGGACATCTTTGAAACTCTCGACTATGTTGTTAAGAGTTCAAACGAGTTCAAACAGGATAGATTTATGGGGCTTCACGGGCTTCCGCTTCTTTCCCTCGGCTACAAGATTATGCCCCACGCAGCAAGCGAGGAAATAATCAAAGTCGGCTATGCAAACCCGCTTCTTGCAATGAGTAATATCGGAATTCTTGAGGTTGATAAACTTGCTCTTTCGGGCAACGAACCAACCGACGGATTTATGAGCGGCGCGGTTAAATATAAACCCTACGCTCTCCTCTCCGCAACCTCAATGAGAAAGGAACTGACCCTTTCAATGTGCGTTCGCGGAAACGAGGAAGACAGAAAAATCGTTGAGCATTTCTTTGATTTGCTTGAAAAATCAATTAACTCTCTGATTGAGGGATAAAAACTAAAAGCACGAAGCGGTTTTATCGCCGCTCCGTGCTTTTTTTATTCCATTATTTCATTGAAATAACTGATTTTTCCGCTGTCGTCAACCGAAACGATAACGCCGTTTTCAGCGCCCGTTATAAGAATGGGACATTTTGCAATTTGGGTTATCCTTCTCAGAGTTTTCTTATCGCATCTTTCATAATCATTTGTTACAACGCAAACCGCGGGAGAAAGGTTTTCAAGCCAGCCTTCGCTCGTTGATTTTGCATATGAATGATGCCCGACTTTAAGAACATCAATATGACCGAGTTCGGCTCCGATTCTGTCTTCATCCCCCGATATATTATCAATATCGCCCGAAAGGAAAATTCTCGCGCCTTTCTTCTCAACGAGAACGCCGAGGGAGTTATCGTTTTCGCCGACTTTTTCTGTGTTTTCATCAACGGTATTGAAGAAAGTCAGTTTGAAATTTCCGAAATCAAAAGGCTCGCTGCTTATATCCGAAACAACTGGAATACTCTTTGATTTCAGGGCTGTTATCATTTGGTCGTAAACCTCCTGATTATCCCATTCAACAACCTCTTTTTCCCTGATTTGCTCTTCCTTATATTCCTTTAAAAACGCCTTATCAATTATAATATCATCATCGTAAATAACCGTGTCAAATCCGCCGATATGGTCGCTGTGGGAATGAGTTCCGAGAATGAAATCAAGGTGGACTTTTCCGTCTTTTTGGCTCGCGTTTTTCTTTAAATAATCAACAACAACATCTTCATATCCTTCGAATTCAAGTTCTTCAAATCCTCTTGGATTATCGCTGTCTTCAGCGGCGTCAACAAGCGCAAAATGCCCCTGACTTTCAATTAATATTGCGTCTGAAGAGCCTGTTTTAAGAAAGTGGATTTTATCCTTTGAATTATCCCGGGAAGCGTTTTCAACTGCTAAATTTCCCCTGTATTCATTAAATTCCATATCAAACCTCCAGACCTTAAAATAAACAATCGAAAGCGCAGCAACCGCACAGGCAAGAACCGCAGCAGCAACTATTAAAATCTTCTTTTTCATCGCTCTTCCTCACATTGTTTTTTTCTTATATAATAATCCTTTTTGAGCGATAAGTCTTTTAATTTATAACATAAAATTTATAATTAATCAAACAACTGTTTTTTCTTCTTTTTTCTACATAATATATTATAAGCACACTTAAAATGATTTGCAACTCAATATTTTGTGTCTGTACTTTTATACTTTATATGTTATAATATAGGCGTTATTACACAACCGATTTAACTACCGCGAGGTATGATATGAAAAATATTCTTGAACTTCTTGAAAAATCTGCGGCAAGATTTCCCGATAAGATTGCTTTTGCAGACGAAAAAGGCGCTGAAACATATTCCGAACTTGAAAGCAATGCAAAATCAATCGGCACAGCGCTTGCACTGCTCAATTTAAAAAGCAAACCGATTGCAATAATCATCAGCAAAAGCGTTGATGTTATCAATGCGATGATGGGAATTGTTTACAGCGGAAATATCTACACGGTTATTGATTCCGAAATGCCGAAAGAAAGAGTTGAAAAAATCTTTGCAACGCTTGACCCTGCCGCCATTGTTGCAGACAGGGATAATTTTGACAGCGCTCAGCAATACGGCATCGAAGTTTTTCTTATAGATAATCTCAAACAAACCGAGATAAACAGCGAGGTTCTGAATTCAATCCGCTCTTATCAAACGGAAAACGACCCGCTTTACATACTTTACACTTCGGGCTCAACGGGAATGCCCAAAGGAACTGTTATCAATCATAAAAATGTTTTAACCTACAGCAAATGGGCGGTTGATGAATTTTCGATTGATGAAAAAACCGTTTTCGGAAATCAGACTCCGTTTTATTTTTCAATGTCGGTAACCGATATTTATTCAACTTTAAGAAGCGCGGCAACGCTGATTATCATTCCGAAAATCTTTTTTTCGTTCCCGATAATGCTGACGGAGTTTTTAAACAAGAACAAAATAAACACGATTTACTGGGTTCCGAGCGCTTTCGGAATTGCCGCAAACTTCAAACTTTTTGATACTCAAATACCGCAGTATCTCAAAACAGTTCTCTTTGCAGGCGAGGTTATGCCCGTTAAGTTTCTGAACTACTGGAAGAAATATCTTCCGAAAGAAACTGTTTTTGCAAATCTCTTCGGTCCGACGGAAACAACGGATATCTGCACTTTCTTTGTTGCAGACAGGGATTTTGACGATGATGAATCGCTTCCAATCGGAAAACACTGCGAAAACTGCAATGTTTTCATTCTCAGGGAGGACGGCAAAGAGGCTGATATCAACGAAGAAGGCGAACTCTATGTCCGCGGACCTTTCGTTGCCGCAGGATATTATAACAATCCCGAAAAAACCGCTGAAATGTTTGTTCAGAATCCCTTGAACAATGCCTATCCCGAAACCTGCTATAAAACTGGCGACCTTGTTAAAATGAATGAAAAGGGCGAAATAATCTATATCGGAAGAAAAGATTTCCAGATTAAAAGAATGGGATACAGAATCGAACTCGGCGAAATAGAAGCCGCCGCAACCGCGATTGACGGAGTTAAGGAATGTGCCTGCGTTTTTGATAAGGCAAACGAAAAAATCATTTTGTTTTACAGCGCTTCAAAAGTTAAGGAAGAGGAAGTGCTTGCCGTTTTAAAATCAAGACTCAACGCATATTTCATACCCGATGAAATAATCAAAACCGCGTCTTTGCCGCGAAATGCAAACGGAAAAACAGACAGAAAAGAACTTGAAAAGAGGATAAAATAATGGAAAAAATTATTGAAATCATCAAAGGCATAAAGCCCTCGGCACAAATCAATGAAAACACCGCTTTAATTGATGAAAAAATCATTGATTCACTTGCAATGATAACTCTTATTTCAGCGCTCAGCGATGAATTTGATGTTGATATAACCGCAAGGGATATAACTCCCGAAAACTTCAAAACACCGCAGGCAATTCTTGCTCTTATTGAGCGCCTTGAGGATGAGGACTGATAATGGTTAGTTACACCTCGTTTTCCTTCTTTCTGCTTTATTTCGGCATAACCGCTGTTATATACAGCATTATGCCGCAGAAAGTCAGATGGATTGTTCTTCTTTGCGGCTCATATTTCTTTTATTTTGTTTCGTCAAAAGGAAATGTTATTCCGCTGATTCTTGTTTCGCTTGCAGTCTGGGGCTGCGGATTATGGCTTGAAAAAATGCAAAGCAAGATGAAGGGAAAGCGCAAAGCCTCCTCCGATAAAGAAGAGAAAAAGAAAATCAGAGCACAATATAACCAATATAAACGCCGCATTTTAACTTTTGCCGTTTTGTTGGTTGTTTTAATACTGCTCATCTGCAAATATACGGGATTCTTTGTTGAAACAGTCAACGGGATTTTCAAATCAAATATTGCAAATCCCGGAATTATTCAGCCGCTCGGAATATCCTTCTTTGTTCTTGAGGGAATCAGTTATATGGCTGATGTTTATTACGGCAAAATCGAAGCGGAGAAAAATCCCCTTAAAATTTCGCTCTATCTTTCGTTTATGCTGACGGTTGTTGAGGGGCCAGTAGCGAGATACGACCAACTCGGAACTCAACTTTCAAAATGCAAATATAACAATCTTGAAGACATCAGCAAGGGCTATATCAGAATGGTCTGGGGTCTTTTCAAAAAAATTGTTATTGCCGACAGGGCTGTTATTCTTGTCAGCGCTGTTTTTGACAATTATGAAAGATACAGCGGCTTGCAGATTGCCGCAGGCATAGCGTTTTACACCCTTCAGTTATACTGCGAATTTTCGGGAGTTATGGATATAGTTTGCGGTCTTGGCTCGTTCCTCGGAATAAAACTTCCCGAAAACTTCAATCAGCCCTTCTTTGCAAAATCAATAAACGAATTCTGGCAGAGATGGCATATAACTCTCGGCGCATTCCTCAGGGATTATATCTTTTATCCCGTTTCGCTTTCAAAGGGAATCAAAAATCTTTCCGCAAAAACGAAAGAAAAATTCAATCAGTATTATGCAGGGCTTATCCCGACTGCAACGGCGCTCTTTTTCGTTTGGTTCACAAACGGTTTCTGGCACGGTGCAGGCTGGAAATACATCGTTTACGGCTTATACTATTATTTTCTTATGATGCTCGGAATGTTTATCAAGCCGCTTTCGGATAAGTTTTTCGAGAAACTCAAAATCAATCGTGAGGGCAGAGCATACGGCATTTTCAGTGTTTTAAGAACGGTTGTTATAGTAAATATCGGTATGCTCATTTTCAGGGCGGATGACCTTAAAACAGCCTTTTTGATGTTTAAATCAATGTTCAGGAATATTGATTTCTCCGTTCTTTTAATCGGACATAAAAACGGATTTGGGCTTAATATATACGACTGGGCGGTTATTGTTATCGGATTTTTCATCATCCTTTCAGTCGGCATAATCAAAGAAAAAGGCTGCGATATAACGGAGAAGATATATCGCCTTCCCTTTGCGCTCAAATTTGTTTTATATCTTGCGGCAATATTTGTAATCATCATTTTCGGTGCTTACGGAGAGGAGTACGGCGTTGTTGATTTGATATACGCTAACTTTTAGTTATGGATAAAGCGTTAGTTAAAGAAAAAGCAATTGAAATTATCAAGATAGTTGCGTTTGTTCTTGCGTTTTTCGTTGTTTTGCAGTGCATTTCACTTGCCGGATTTTCAGAGAAATCCGCAACGAAATTCAACAACAGAAAAAAAGACGCCTATTCCTTTATGAATGACGAGGAGCAGACTATTCAGATTGTCGGAATCGGAAACAGCGATGTTTATTCGGGCTTTTCGCCCCTTGATTTATGGAAGGAATACGGCCACACAAGCACTGTTTCCGCCTCGATTCATCAAACCATTCAGGAATCAATCGACCTGATGAAACTAATCTATGAAAACCAGTCGCCCGACCTTGTTATTATCGAAACGGATATGTTTTACGACGGCGAAGATGAAGTTGGAAATGAACTCAGAAAAACAAACGGACTTTCGGACTTTTTTGAAAGAAGAAATCCCGATAACTTCACCCACAAGGTTGAAGGGGTATACACTATTTTCAAGTTTCATAACTACTGGATGGGCGGAAAAGACAACAGCAAGAAATCGCCCTATAATCCCCACGGCTATAAATACAGCAACGAAATCTGCAAACTTGAAAGCATTGATTATATGAAGCCGACAGCGGATATCGACAGAATGAGCAATTTCAACGCCGAGCAAACAGACGCCCTGATTGCGCTTTGCAAATCGAAGGGCAGCGAAGTTATGATTTTAACCCTTCCTTCAATCAACACCTGGAATATGGCAAGGCACAACGGCGTTGAAGAATATGCAAAAGAAAGAAATATTCCTTTTCTTGACCTCAATCTCTTCCTTGATGAAATGGGCATTGATATCAGGGATTCTTTCAGGGACGAGGGCAATCATCTCAACTATCCCGGCGCAAAAAAGGTTACCCGTTTTGTTGGGGAATATATTGATAATAACTATTCCATTGAAGATTTAAGAGGAAACAAAAAATATCAGTCCTGGGATAACGACCTGAAGAAATTTGAGCGCTTTTTAGATAAATAACGAGGCTCATAAAATGATTAAAGAAATAAAATATATTCACGAACCAACCGACCTGCAATGCGGTCAGGCAGTTCTTGCAATGCTGAGCGATATTCCCGTCGGTCAGGTTGCAGAAGAACTCAATAATTTCAAAGAAACAAATCTTAAAGAAATGAAAGCCTTCCTTTCTTCACACGGATTTAAAATTTCGGATGAAAGAAAGCAGGCTCAAAGCAAAAGCGAACTTCCGCCGACAGCGCTGCTCAGTCTTGAAACTCCGCGCTGCTGGCATTGGTCGCTCTTTTCAAACGGAATCTTCTACGACCCCGAACACGGAGTTATGCAGGACTTCCCCGTTTGCAACAGAAAATATTATTGGGAAATATACTAAACAAAACAGCGCTCTGCGAAATTTGCAGAGCGTTTTTCAGACCCTTTAACGCCCGTTTCCAATGCTCCCATTCCCCAAAAATGAAAAAATGTTGATTTTGGGGAATGAATAGGATATAATAATTACAAACACAAAACGGAGCAAAAAATATGAAACTGATAAAACGCACAAATTATCTGAATGAAATAACACAACTGATAGGAACGCCCGATATAAAGGTTATAACAGGAGTTCGCAGGTGCGGAAAATCAAAATTAATGGAGGAACTGCTTAATTATATTGAATCAAGCGACTCAAAAGCAAATATCACCCACATTAATTTTAACCTGACCGATTTTGAAAACCTTTTGGAATACCACGCGTTTGAGGATTTTGTTGAAAGCAAATACAGGGAGGACTGTAACAATTATCTTTTAGTAGATGAAATACAGATGTGCCCTTTTTTTGAAAAAGCAAT
>JAFYFO010000353.1 GCA_017543725.1 Eubacterium sp. | reverse complement strand
TGAATATATGACGAAGGGTTAGAATTGCTTAATGTTCCAAAACCTCCTGTATGATTGGCACCATTGACATCTACATAATTAAAGTTACTACCTGAAACAGATTCAACCAATGCAACATGACCCCACTCACGTGCAACGCCTTTATATGCAGCCCAGACAGCAATATCCCCCGCGGAAGGAGATGACGAATAACTCCACCCGCTCGGCAAATCGCTTCTTCCTACGTAATCATAGCCGTTTCCAGTAAGATGATAGCCTACCAAATAATCAAAATAATATTCAATCAAATCAACACATTGTGCACCTGATTTTCTGTCATAATCGACTGCCCATCTTTCTGCCTTTCTTGCCTGTATCCACGCAACAGCTTCTGCCTGTGAATGATTTGTGTAAGCATATGCATTTATACTTATTTCCGCACATAAGCTTAACAGCATTACAATTGATAATAAAACGCTTAAAACTTTTTTCATAAAAACTACTCCTTTTATTTGGGAGGGCGCGGAGACCCTCCCCTACTTCATTTTTAGGGATATTGCCAAAACAAAAAATGCGTACAGCCGAAACCATACGCACTAAAAACGCATTGCTCCAACTGTCGCCAAACAATTATACAATTCCGCGCACCAAAATAGTAGCATCATTATAGAGCATACATTTTTAACATAATAAAAAGTATGCTGCTATTATTGGTTCAAAAATCGCAAAATATTCAATTGTATAATTATTTGGCAATTTCATTTTATCATTTAACCAAAAATAAGTCAAGGAATAATAAAGCAAAAAGCCTTCTCCTTTGAGGGAAATCCGAAATCTCATCGGGCATCGTTCTCTACAATTGTCTGAGGCGTTTACGCCGAGTAACCGAGAACTTGCAACTCGAAACTCGAAACGCGCAACTGAAAAATGACCGACAAGCCGTCGGTCATTTTTTGTTATTATGCAACTATTCCTTCGCAAGTTATTCCTTTTTCGTAAAGATATTCAGGCGAAATGTCTATTTCACCATCATTCCACACTGCAACGCCATAGTCGATATAAACCCCTTTAAAAACATTTATATCCGAAAGAGGCTTATATGCCGTTTTGTTAAGCAGGGGTGTAAAATCAAAAGTCTTGGTTTCGCCTGTATTGAATCTTATCCACAGGCGGTGATTATCAAGAGGTCTTACGCCGACAACTTTGATTTCGGGTTTCATTTCACCCGCATATGCAATTCCGTTAATAACATACATATTCATTCCTCCTTATCTTAATGGTTCTATTTTGCCGAATGGCTCTTGTTTAACAGCATTGTTCCATGCATTATATAATTCTTCTTCATGAATCGCCGCCCAAGCCTGAACAAGTTTCAATTGCTTAACCGGCAAACTGCCCGCCAGCAATTCTCCGTCTATTCCAACTGAAGCCTCATATTCTGCATAGTAAACATGAAAATGCGGTTTATTATGCTGAACATTATCTGCATATATCATTTTGATTACAATATTATAAAACCTACATAATTCAGGCATTGAGTTCACAACCTTTCATTTATATTATAACAATAAAAAGCAAAAATGCAACATATTAAATAAAACGCGAATCAGGCAAATATAAAAGACTGCAAAAGCAGTCTTTTATATTTGTCTTATTAAATCCTTATCTTTTCTTGCTGCCCAGGCGATATTATACGCATGGTCGCCGACGCGCTCAAGGTCCTGAAGAAGTTTTGTATAGATAACGCCCGACGAGGTGTGGCACTTCTTTTCTTTAAGTCTTAAAACATGATTATCCTGTGCTTTAAGAGTTAAATCGTCAACTCTGTTTTCAAGATTATGAAGTTCGTGCTCCTGGAAATCGTTTAATTCCTTATTAACGAAGCACCCTATTGAGCGGTCAAGAAGTTCAAGAACTGTTTCATAAAGTTCCTTAACCTCCTGTTTGCTGTCTTCCGAAAATTCCATATCGCTTTCGGTAATCATTTTTGTTTTGTTGAGAATATTTTCGGCATGGTCGCCTATTCTTTCAAGGTCGGTTATAACATGGAAGAGTTTACCGACATATTCCGAATCCTCCGCAGGCATTTTACCCGAACAAACCGTTACCATAAAGTCTGAAATATTATGGTTGAGCCAGTTGATAAGTTCCTCGTTATCCCTGATTTTCTGTTCATCATCAAGCGATGAAGCAAGATAACCTTCGCACGCAAGAACAAAATTATTTCTGACAAGTTTTGCCATTCTTTCAACTTCAGAGCCTATCTGAAGAACTGTTGCGGTTGTGTTTTCCGTAATCTTTTTATCAATGAACTGAAAACGCAAAGCCGTTTCGTGTTCTCTCGGCTTGAATACCCTTTCCGAAAGTTTAACAATCTGCGGAACAAACGGAAGAAGAACTAAAGCCGTTATAACCTTGAAAAGGATGTGGCAGGTTGCAACCTCAACAGAGCCGTTGCCGTTGCTGAACTCGGTAACCCAATTCAAAAACGGTTTGAAATATGCAAGCGGAGTTAAGAAAATAAGAATAAAGTTGAATATGAAATAAACGAAAGCCGCTCTTTTTGCATTTGTTTTAGCGCCGATTGCAGATAGAACAAGAGGAGTAACCGAACCGATATTAACACCGATAATAAGGAATATCGCAAGATTAAGAGGAACTCCTCCGCTGAGTGCAAGAACCTGCAAAACACCGATTGCAGCGCTTGATGACTGCAAAATCGCACAAAAAACAATTCCGATAAGTATTCCGATAATCGGATTGTTGAAACTTGTTATGAAATTCTGGAAGGCCTCGTTTGTTTTAAGAACGCCCATTGCGTTTTCGCCGCTCATATATTTGAGCCCGAAGAACAGAATACCAAAGCCGAGAATAATCTGACCTATGTATTTTTGCTTTTGTTTTTTTGCAAAAAGCGCGAGCCCTGCGCCGATAACAATGCAAGTCGGAGCAATTGCCGAAACATCGATTGCAATAAGAACAGCCGTTACCGTTGTTCCGATATTGGCGCCGATAATAACGCCGGTTGCCTGAGCCAAATCCATAATTCCCGCATTGAGAAATCCCATCAGCATAACTGTTGTTGCAGACGAGGACTGAATAACCGCAGTAACAAGAACGCCGAGCAAAAAGCCTTTAAAACGATTTCTCGTCAGTTTTTCAAGAAGGTTTTTCATTTTGCTTCCCGCAACCTGATTAAGACCGTCGCTCATATACTTCATACCGAAGAGGAACAGACCTAAACCGCCGAGAAGATTTATAATATTTACTACTCCCATATGATTCTCCAATTTTTCGATTAGGATAAATTTCAGCATATGATAATTTTCTGCAACTTACCCTAATTAAAATATAAATTATCATCTGTCAATTGTCAAGAAAAAAAATTAACCCCTGCAAAAATGCAGGGGCTAAAAATCATATGTTTTCTTTGATGTTTTGTGCTATG